>JBARKD010000480.1:0-5433 GCA_049800615.1 Acidobacteriaceae bacterium
GCATCGCTCAAGAGGCGTCCTGCCTGTGGCTGCAACCCAAAGGTATGGAAGTAGTTGCCGGAGACAAACTCGCCCGTCGACGAATGTGCCAGGCTATCAGTACGATTGCCAGCACCACCGCGCCGACTGGTGAGCGGGTAAGCGTAAAAGCCCGCCTGCATCGCCGCCAGGTCTTCAAACTCAGGCACATCTTTCTTGAAGTGCTGGTAGGTGTCGGTGGAGAAGAGGGCATAGTCCCCATCGTCACGCGCACCGTCTGTATCGCAGCACTGGTTCTGATCTCCGATGCGGACCAAAGTTTTCGGATCGGCCACGGGGAGGTGCTTCAACAGCACAGCATTAACCAGCGTGAAGATCGCAGCGTTCGCCCCAATCCCCAGCGCCAGTGTAAGCACCGCTGTAGCAGTAAAGCCCGGCGTCTTCCACAGTTGCCGCAGGGCAAAGCGTACGTCCTGCAACAGCCGCTCCGTACGCAACCATCCCCACCGCTCACGAGTCACGTCCGCCACCAAAGGCACATTGCCAAACTCTTTCATCGCTTCCCTTCGTGCCGTCTCCGGCGGTTCACCCCGCGCCACGCGCTCTGCAACCGCCATGCTCAGGTGAGTCTCAATCTCCTCCTGCATATCGCTCTTGCGCCGCAGCACGTTCCGCAAATGTTGAAGGATGCTCATGCCTCGCCCCGATTCGCGCCCATAATACCTTCAATGGTCGCCACCATCCTGCCCCAGCGCTCATAGTCCGCCGCCAGCTGGCGCTTGCCCAGCGCCGTAATTCTGTAGAACTTCGCCCGCTGGTTGCTCTCGCTCTTCTTCCACTCCGCAGTCACCCACCCCTGCCGCTCCAGCCGATGCAGCCCCGGATACAGCGACCCCGTCTCCACCTGCAGCACCTCGCCCGAGCTCGCCCGGATCGCCTGGCTGATTCCATAACCATGCTGAGGACCCCACTGCAGCGTCTTCAGGACCAGCATGTCCAGCGTCCCCTGCAGCAGCTCAATCCTGTTCTGATAACCACTCTTTGCCATAGGCTGTAGACACTCTACATCAGGGTGTAGACAATCTACATCAATGCGGAAGACTACGCAATTGTTTTAGATGTGGTCAGAATAAATTGGCAGTATCTTCAAGCAATAAAGGCCCCACGGCAAGAGGCGCTCCTGGAGGTGCTCTCCGAGGCGGTCTGTGAGTGAATCGGCGGTTACACCTCAGTCGAGGAGCTTTCCTCTTGGCAACCGGCCCTCTTACTCCTTTTTCCCCGGCACATCGTGGCCGCCTTGATGAAAAACGAGCCCCGTCACCTTGTCCGCGGAATCCTCCTCGAAGCTGATCTGCGCATCCACCGCCTTCAGGAAAAACTCCGTGTTTGATTCGGGGAAGATGGGACAGGCCTTTTGCCCCGTCGCCTGTTCAGAGAGCTGATCACCGGCAAGCGTAATGGCAATGACAAAGTTCGGAGCGAGCTGATAATTCCCCACAAACTTCCCCAGCGCGCCCGCATCAAGAGCAATCTCTTTATGTTCATTCGGAACCTCGTACTTCTGTCCAAAGAGGATGGCGGCCAGCGCGCGGCCGATCCCGTGCACGTCAAGAGAGGTCACGTTGTCGAGCACAATTACGTAAGCGTCATTGTCCGGAAACCAGCTATTGAGCGATGTGAACCCCTCGAATCCACCACCGTGCCAGATTACCCTGTGCCCGAATTCGGTAGAGATCATCCAGCCGAAGCCGTATTTGGGGCCGCCCGGTTCGTCCGTGGCTACGTGTCCCGTCAGCATCTCATCGATCAGGTTTTTAGGGATAAGCTTACCCGCGTCCACCGCCTGATCCCATTTGTAAAGGTCGAGAACCGTCGAATACAGCGCGCCGGCGCTGAACGGCACCGACATGTTTACAAATCGCACAGGCTCGTATCCGCTGGGAGAATATCTGTACCCTTGCGCGTGATCCTTTGCCGTGGAATGACTGCTGTCGTAGCCGCTGTCCGTCATATCCAGTGGGCCGAAGATGCTTTTCTCGAGATACTCCGCGTAACTCTCACCCGAAACCCGTTCGATGATGTAGCCCAACACGTCGTAGCCCGAATTGCTGTAGCTGAACTTCGTGCCCGGCGCGAAACTCAGCGGCTTGTTCTCAAAGTCCGCCAGAAGTTGCGTGGGTGTAAGCTGCTCGGCCTCAATCGTCCGGTAATTGGGAAACGAAGTGAAATTGGGAATGCCCGAAGTGTGCGTCAGCAGGTTATAAATCGTGATCGGGGCCCAGTCTTTGGGGCAGTCGGGCACATATTTGCACACCGGATCCTGAATGTTCAGTTTGCCCCTGGCCTGCAGTTCCATAATGGCCATGGCCGTGAACTCCTTGGTCACGGAGGCGATGCGAAACTTCGTGTCCGGAGCGTTCGGGATGCCGGCCTTCACGTCGGCCATCCCGTACCCCTGGCTAACGATGATCTTGCCGTGCTGCGCCACCAGGATCGACCCCATGAAATGGTCGGCCTTCACGCTGGCCTGCATGTACTGTTCAATCTTCGCCTGCGCGTCCTGCGCCACGGCAGCGGAACAAGCTGCGCCCAGCGCGAACGCGAAGAACGAGAGCCATGGCAGTGATTTTCTCATTTTCACCCCTCCACTACGTCTGCAGTGTTAGTACTCGCGTCTCTGCGCAATCTTCAGCGCCGCAAAGAATAAGATTGCGGACAGTCCAAGCGAAAACGCCATCGCATTCCATGGAATTGTGTGTGCAAAGATGGGCGAGCGCTCCCCAATACCGTGAACGATATTGGCAAAGCGCAGAGCGCCGGTTTCTACCGCGTGCTTCACCTGCTCCATGATCTGCAGGTAAAGGGGAATGCCACTTGATGGATTGACTCGAAACATCAAAGTGTACTACTCAATCGATACACTACACACTCTGCGGAAGTGCGTCAAGGGATGCTTTGTGATTCGGGAGGCAAATGGGCTGGTGTGGGTCTCGCGGGCACCATGCTGCTTTCAGGCTTAAACTTGAAGGGGGCCGCCTTGCTGAAGTACGTTGAAGATGACGGGACGCCGCGTGCTTTTTCCGCTCCGAGTCGGTACCGATTTGCGAATTCGGGGAGGACCGTCGGCAATCCGGACAGAACCGCATTCTTGGGGGGATTACTTCCGGATAGGCGGTGACTGGGGCCAACGCAAACGCAGGCTGCTACCGTTCTGGCAAGACGTAATTGCCTATAAACCCCGTTTTGCTGCAACTTTGACTGAGCAATTACGGTGGCGTGGCCAGCTACCAACCGTAGTGCCGAATGCAGTGGCGACTAAATGGCATCGAGCCGCAGCGCAACCCGCCGTCACCCGAAATTCCCCGGAACCATCCTCCTATCCCGCGCGTATTTCACTTTTGATGGGGACATCGAAGGAAATCCCCATTCACCAATGGCCCTCGTCGCCTTGTACCTTCTCTTTTGAATGGAGCATGTGATTGCGTACCAGGAATGTTGTTGTTGCCGCTGTTCTCGTTGTCTGTGTTGCTGGAGGGCGTGGTCAAACTGCGCCGGTGGGTGCTGGCGATGGGCCGCTGTTTCACTTTACAGAGAAGCCCGGCCCGTACGCCGTGGGGCTGAAAGTTGTGGACCAATATGACTCTTCGCGGACGTATCGTCCGAAGATTGACGCGGAGGGGAAGCCAACGGTGGGCGAGCGGGAGCGACCGTTGCAGACGTTGATCTGGTATCCCGCTGAGAAAAGCGGCAAGAAGCCGATGACGGTGGGGGACTACAGCGAGCTGTTGGCTACGGAGACGAGTTTCGATAAGCCGAAGCTGTGGGGGGAATGGAAATCGTGGATCGACGGGATGAAGCCGACGCTGAAGGACTCTTTGTGGGCGGTGAGGGATGCGACAGCCGTAAGTGAAAAGTTTCCATTGGTGATCTATGCGCCGAGTTTCTCGGCGATGTCGTGGGAAAACGCGGATCTGTGCGAGTACCTGGCGACCCGCGGGTATGTGGTAGTGGCGAGCACGGATATGGGAGCGACGGCGCGGGTGATGACTAACGATCTGGAGGGGATCGACGCGCAGGCGCGGGACATTTCGTTCGTGATTGGGTATGCGCGGACGTTGCCAGATGTGGATATGTCGGAGATTGCGGTGGCGGGATTCAGCTGGGGCGGCATCTCGAATCTGTTTGCGGCAGCGCGGGATAACCGGATTGATGCGCTGGTGGCGCTGGATGGGAGTATGCGGTACTACCCGGGGCTGGTGAAGGATTCGGGCTATGTGCATCCGGAGGAGATGAACCTGCCTCTGTTGTTTTTTACGCAGGGTGCGATCTCGCTGGAGGAGCAGGCGAAGGACTTTACGAGCAAGGACAACGAGGGGCCGAGCGTGCTGAACGCGTGGACGCATGGAGACTTGATTACGGTGGGTGATATGGCGCTGGTACATGTGGAGCACAGCTCGATGTATCAACGGAACGAAGAGATATGGAAGCGCTACCCGAAAAATCGCAAGGGAGATTATTCAAGGGCAGATGGGATGGTGGGGTATGGGTGGGTGGCTCGATACACTCTTGAGTTTCTGGATGCGTATTTGAAGCATGATGCCGCCGCGATGGGGTTTCTGAAGAAGACGCCGGCTGAGAATGGCGTTCCGCCGCATATGATGACGGTGGATTTCCGCGCGGCGAAGGGAGCGCCGGCGACGTTTGAGACGCTGCGGGTAGAGGCGGGAGAAAAGGGGTTTGATCATCTGCCTGAGGTATATGCGGCGATGAAGAAGGAGAAGCCCGATTTCAAGATCGGAGAGACGGCGATGTATGTCTGGGCGACCGAGCTGAAGGATGATGGCCATCTGGCGGAGACGATCGATGTGCTGAAGCTGGAATTGCAAATATATCCTGACTCGAGCGATGCGTACGAGAGCTTGGGAGAGGCGTATCAGAAGTCTGGGGAGAAGCAGCTTGCGGTCGAGAGCTATAAAAAGGCACTGGAAAAGAACCCGGAAAACTCTGATGCCAAGGAGAAGCTGGAGGCCCTGGAGGCGGTGCCGGTGGCGAAGTGAGGAGGGCGACCTCGCCGAGGATGTAGCGGAATTCTTTCGAACTCTTCGGCTACGCCGGGCCCAATGCCCACGGCAAATAACGCGGCTCGCAGATGTTGCTTTCTCCTTGAAGTGCGGCACTTATCTTTATTTCCGAGTTCCTGGTGTGTAGTCGCCAACTTGGAAGTTACGTCGTTTCGGATGAGCCGCTGAGCCCTGACGAGTCTTCAGTTCTGTCGCCCGTATGGTCGACGGATCTCATTCCCGTTGACGGGTGTTGCTCCAAACGACCTGACACGCTCCGACAATCAGCATGATTGCGCCGTAGAACACCCAATGTTGATCGCCTTGCATGAAGCTGCGACTAAGAGAGCCCCAAGCAAGATTCAGCCCCTGCAGAATCCAGATCCCTCCCATC
>JBARKD010000481.1:0-3480 GCA_049800615.1 Acidobacteriaceae bacterium
GTTCTCTTTCATGGAAAAAACAGCTTTCGCCTACCCACAAAATTGTCGTCCCGACCGAAGTGGAGGGATCTGCGGTTTCCTGAACCGGCAACTGATCTTTATGGAACCATCGGTTTTTCTCTGCATGCCAAATCCCACTGATTACTCTCCGTCTCCCTATGACGCGCTGCTGCTGTGGGCAATGGCTGCGGTTGCATTCTTCGTGTTCTACAGCAATTTCATGATTGCGCCGCTGGTGCCGGCGTTCTCGCGGGAGTTTGGCGTAACTCCTTACCAACTAGGCTGGCTGGTTCCCAGCTTCTCGATTGCCTACGCAGTCTCAACGCTCATCTACGGGGTTTTCTCCGACCGGTTTGGCCGTGCTCCCGTCTTGCTGGTTCTGTTGCTGTTTGCCTCACTGACGTCCTTGTTGGTTTCCTTCGCGCACACGGCACGAGAATTGATCTTGTTGCGCATGCTCTCGGGAGCCGGATGCGGCGGTATCGTCACCATCACTTTGGCTTCTATCGGTGACCGTTATCCATATGCGGTTCAAGGGCGCCCGATGGGGAAGATATTTGGCGCGGTTGCGGCTGGGATGGGTTTGGGCTCGAGTTTCGGTCCGCTCTTGAATCCACTGATCGGATGGCGGACCCAAGTCCGGGCGCTTGCCTGCGGATATGCGCTGGCCGCAGTCCTCGTAACCCAATGTAAACGATCCTTCCTGCATGCAAACGGTAGACTCGACTCTTATCGCAAGATCGGGCTCGAATACGTGTCCGTGGTTGACAGTTCGCGGGGCGGCGCGGCGATTGCGTTTATCTTCTGCAATGGCGTTTTTCATGGGGGAGTTTTTGCATGGCTGGGTTTACTGGTAGCGACCCGCTATCATCTCGGCGATGCGGGAATAGGGCTCATGCTTGCCGGCTACGGATTGCCGGATCTTGTCTTCGGTGGGGTCATCGGAGGATGGGCCGATAGGTACGGACGACGATATGTCGTTCCATCCGGTTTTCTCTGGGCGGGCAGTTGCGCCCTTCTGCTTGCGCTGCCCATTTCGCGCCTGTCGGCTGCTTTGGTGATTACGGCCTTGTCCGTTGGTTTCGAAGCCACACATCCCCTGATGTCGAGCATCGCAACTTCACTGGATCCTCGACACAGGGGACAGATCACCGGGTTGGCCACATTTACAAAATTCCTTGGCATGGCCGCCGGGGCGCTGATTTTTCAGCACCTGATGGGACTCAGCTTCAGAACGGCGCTGATTGTCTTCGGAACGATGGAGGTGGTTGCAGGCATCGCCGCGATCCATGGGTTCCGCAAGGAGGGCTCGCGAAAAGATCAGGATCGCGCCTATGCGGCCTCGCCCTAGAACTGGAGCAGAGCGGGCGCCACGCGTTCAGTGTGTGCACGTTGCTCCCACGGCGCGCTCGAGGGCGACGGCATTACGTGCATCCGGGTTCAACTGGTGAGCCGCCAGATAACCGGCTACGGCGTGGGCAACATTCTCGCGGCAG
The DNA here is from genome assembly GCA_049800615.1 of Acidobacteriaceae bacterium. Taxonomy (GTDB): domain Bacteria; phylum Acidobacteriota; class Terriglobia; order Terriglobales; family Acidobacteriaceae; genus PALSA-350. Next base: position 1,497 of record JBARKD010000481.1, read on the forward strand.
GTTTGACTGGAACGAACGGGCGCGCTTTGCGCCAGTTGGTCGATTAATTGGATTTGTATCTGATCCAGTTGCGGACGAATCTCTTTTGCCAGGTCAACCGGAGCATGCGGCGGAGCATTGCCTGCAGCAAGCCAGCCGGAGAGGAGGGAGTACTGGATGACCTTGTTGGCTTCAATCTGCGCCTTGAAGAAGTCGCCAACCTGTGTGGGGTCGAGGCCCTTTGCCTGCCCTTCCCTGGCCGCGTTCTCGATGACCTGTTTCTCTCGTGCCGGATCCTCAACCTTGGCGCCGCTATCCCATTTGGCAAGCGCGACCTTGCTCGCGAGTTGCAATCTCTGGGCCGAAGTTTCCACTAATGCCTGCAAAGTGTCGTTCTCACCGTGAACGGCCGCGGTTCCCGGGAGCAAAACACCCAGGAGAATCAAAATGATCATGTACGTCTGCATATACCCCTCAGGCACGATCATAATGTGGCGGCGGAACGGATTCCTGTTACTTGAGAGATAACAAAAACGGTCGTGCCGCCTAACCTTATGGGCGGCTGCGGCCGATGATCTAATCGATGGAGCCCTGCGTGGTATCAGTCGGTATCCCCGCTTCGCCCGGCGGACGGCCCAAATCGGACGTGCAAGGGAGAAACCGTGGCGGTAACAAATAATCCGGACATCAACCCTGCGGAAAGGGGCGGCAAGATCGTCCTGGTGGATGATACTCCCGCAAACCTGGTGCTGCTCGAAGATATTCTAGAGACGCAGCGGCACCAAGTTCGGTGTTTTGTCCGGGGAGCGCCGGCGCTCGCAGCTATTCAGCGCGATCCGCCTGACCTTGTTGTGCTCGACGTGAATATGCCCGAGATGACAGGCTATGAACTCTGCGGGCAACTGAAAGCCAACCCCCAGCTATCCGATATTCCCGTAATCTTTATCAGCGCACTGCATGAGACGGTCGATATCGTGAAGGGATTTCGTTGTGGCGGTGCGGACTACATCTTCAAGCCTTTTCAAGTCGAAGAAGTCCAGGCGCGGATAGAAACTCACCTGAAGTTAAGACGAGCCCTGCAGGCAGAGCGCGATCTTCTCGAGAGGACGCTGAGTGGAGCGGTGGCAGCTGTGCTGGAGCTGGTGCAGGCAACCTCGCCAGCCCTGATTGCAAGGTCCAATTCCATTCGGGACATCGTGCTCACGGTGGCTGAGGGACTCGATATCAAGGATTATTGGCCCTACGAGCTGGCTGCCATGCTGGCCGTGGTGGGTTGCATCGCAATACCGGAAGATCTTTTTGAAAAGGCGTGGGGCGGCCAAACACTGACGCCGGACGAAGTATTGATCTTTCGCGGGCATCCCGAAGTGGGCGCCCGCCTTCTTTCGAGCATCCCCCGGTTGGAAGACGTGGCCGAGATCATACGCTTGCAACACGCTTATGCTGCCGGTCCGTCCGCCTCCCCGAAAGTCAGGCAGGGGGTTCAGCTTCTGCGGCTAGCCTTGGAATTGGATCAGCGGATCTATCAAAACATGGATCTTGCCAGCGCTATCAACCTGCTTCGCGTCACCGGTCACTTTGACAGTGGGATGCTGGATGCCCTCAGCCACTACTACCCGATGGAGGCGCCGTTTGACCTGCGGCAGGTCCCGGTTCCGGAAGTTTGCGCGGGAATGATTCTGGACGAGGATATCGTGAGCACCAGCACCAACGTGTTGATATTCAAGGCAGGCATTGTCTTCACCGATCTTTGGGTGGAGCGTCTCGGCAACTTCGCCAGAAATCACGGGGTGCAGAAGCGGATCCGCGTTCGCGTTCCCAGGCTGGCCAAAAACGCAAGGCTAAGCCTGCTGGGCCACAGAAGAAAATCCCTGGAAAAAACATCGGAGCACATGCCGTTCATCGTAGAACTGCGCTAGTGTCCTGAGTTAGAAGCTTGCAGCCTAGGGGCGTAAATTGTACCCTCAGCGGCTGAAGCCGGTCTTCTATTCAAATTGACGGCGGG
>JBARKD010000482.1:0-2031 GCA_049800615.1 Acidobacteriaceae bacterium
GTACCGGTTCGATCGATCCCCCCGAGCGTGAGACCACTACGCCCACATCTCCGGCCCGAAGAGAAGCACTGCCGTAATGCAGCAGTTCGGCGCTCTCCATTGCCTGCACCGGATATCCCTGCTCGCTTAACCGGTTTACCGCCGCCAGGCTCGCAAACAATGACCCGCCCATGCCGGTGAAGATCACTCGTCCTCTTGCGTGGCGTATCGGCTCTGCACACGCGCGCAGCTTGGCGTGTTGATCGCTCCGGTGAAGCGCCAGCAATCCGTGGTGGCTTGCGGGCTGCGCCAGGATGTTGTCCAGCATGGGTATGCGGGTCACGCTTTTTTCCTGTTCAGCCACTCATCGACCGGCCGTTCTGCCGTCGGCGTGTAGGGCAAGGTCACCTTATGTCCCAGGCCGGCCGAAGCGTAACCCGCGTAGATAGCTCCCAGCACAACCTTGCCGTCTTCTCCCGTGACCAGCGGGGTTTCCAGGCCCCGTATCGCGCGAGCGAAGTGACGCATCTCCTGGGGGAACCCGTAGTTCCACAGCTCTTGAAAGACCGGCCAGCTCCAGCCTTTGGTGGTGGGCGCCTTCTCGACCGCATAGCCGAAGCCATATTCGCTGTAGGTTGGGAGCGCGTTGCCCATCTGCAGATTGGCAATTGTAAGCCCGCCTTCGCCATAGACTTCGATGCGGTCATCCATGCCGCCCCGGCGGGCCCAGCTATTTTCGATAACACTGAAGGCTTTGCCTTCGAATTCGATGATACTCACTGCTTCGTCATCGAGTTGTGTCTTGTCACCGTGGACGTAGGTGCCAAGGTGAGTGTACACACTCAGTATTTTGGGCCGCCCGAGAAACCAGTACGCGAAGCCGATGCCGTGGGCGCCCAGGTCGAAGAGGGCCCCGCCGCCGGCCCGCTTCACATCCCAAAACCATTCCGCATGCGGGCCGAAGTGCTTCTCACTTTGCTTGATGAGATGAACTTTGCCGAAGGCCCCGGAGTCCGCCATTTCCTTCGCCTTGACGTACTTCGGGGTAAAGAAGAGCGACTCAGCATAAAGCAGCAGCACCCCGTTAGCGCGGCATGCCTCGATCATCCTGTCGGCCTCGTCGAGCGTGACGCAGAGCGGCTTCTCGCAGATGACGTGTTTGCCCGCGTCCGCCATGGCCAGGGTCATCTCGCAGTGCAGGGAGTTGGGTGCAGTGATGCTGACCGCCTCAATCTGAGGATCTTTGGCCAGCTGCCGGTAATCGCTGTAAACCGCGGGGATCTTATAACGATTGGCTAGACCCTGTGCATGCGCTGCGGTGGGGGAAGCAACTGCCACTACCGACATATCGTCCTCAATCATGCTGATAGCGGCCGCGTGACAATCTGCCTGGAATTGCGAGCCGATGATGCCGACACGCACTGGACCGTTTTTCATCATTTCCTCGCTTGCTTGCTCGCTTTAGCATACAAGGCAAGTGCGGCTTGAATTTGGTTATCGAGCCACAAACAACGATGTAGGATTGGCCGTTTTTTACCGCCTGCGAAAAAGTGCGAAATTAAGCGCCCCAGGTGCCCAACCCGAGGATGGTGTCTCCCATCCCAGAGGGTGACATCAAACCAAATTGGGGGCGTGTTGTCGAACCAACGACGTCTGATCGCTTCCGTTGCCTGTAGTGCAGGGGATCGGGCAAAATTGCAGAGTACGCCGCAAGAGCGGTCTCCGGTTTGATGTTCCGCCGTAGACCGGCCGTCTCGGGAGACCCTTTGGATACCGCCGCGTATCGCCGTTTGCTCGTTCGCCTTCTCGCACTGCCCGTCATTGCCTTGGCCTTGCTTGCGCTAATTACGGCTTACGGATTCCGCCAGGCGCAACAGAGTGCTCGCCGGGTTGACCGGGCCGACCAGGTAATCGCGCACGCCAACAACCTGGTCAAACTGATGGTCGATGAAGAAACGGGACTGCGCGGATATCTGCTGACCGGCGACCGGCTCTTCCTTGAGCCCTACGATAAAGCTAACCGAGACCTGGACCCCGAGTTCGCAGGCCTTT
>JBARKD010000483.1:0-3992 GCA_049800615.1 Acidobacteriaceae bacterium
TCCCGGACCAGGTCACTGCCCAAAGACTCATCAGCATCGAGCGATAAGATCCAGTCGCCGGTGCATTTTTCGAGGGCCGAGTTTTTCTGTCCGGCAAAACCCTTCCATTCTTCCAGGAAAAATTGCGAGCCGAATCTGCGCGCGATCTCTTCGGTCCGATCGTTCGATCCCGAATCCACGACCACGATCTCGTCGGCCCACGATACGCTGAGCAGAGTCCGTTCAAGGTTGGCTTCTTCATTGCGGGTGATGATGGCGACGGAGAGCGTTTTGCGCATTCGCAATCAGCTCTGGCGCAGGTGCTCTTGAATGACCCGATCCACCACCTGGGACAGCGTTTCCCCGGTCTTGGGCAACACGAAATTCTTCACCTCTTCCGACCAATCCAGCTTGAAACTGGTGGAAAGCGCGGAAATCCAAATCTGGCGTGGAGGTGTGTTCGGAGTAATGACAAACTTTGCCGGCGGTTCCTCGAACAGAATATTGAGCACGCCGCTTTGCTCTTCGACCTCAAACCCGCCTTCTTCCTCGCGTTTGATGAGGGTCTGTTTCAGCGACTCGATGGCGCGATCCGCGTTGCGGCGAAATGTTGTCTCGTCCAGCATGAGTTGAGTGTAACAAGGCGCATTCACTCCGGCTCCTGATGACAAAAATCCGCGAACAGGCGCTGAATCCCACCCTACGCAAGGAACGCGTAGGATGGGGCACCCGATCACTGTTGTTTGTCATTGCCTCCCTTAAATTGCCCTTGTCGCCGTGATTTTCCGCTTCTCTTAATTTGTTAGGCTAAGACTTGCTTACCCGGCGAGACATGCTCAGGCTGTCCGGCATGACCGCCGCTTCCGCGGCGCTGGCGACCCGTGCCCAGCAACTCGCCCCAGCGGACTACACCATCGATATTGCGCCCTTCGAGTTGCAGGTCTCGGCCCGCCGCACCATCAAAACAATCGCGTACAACGGACAGGTGCCGGGAGCGTTGCTGCGCTTTAAGGAAGGCCGGCCGGCCACCATCGATGTCACCAACCGGACCGGCATGGATGAAGTGGTCCATTGGCATGGACTCTTTGTGCCTCCCCAGGTGGACGGCGCAGCCGAAGAAGGCACGCGCGTCATTCCACCCGGCGGCCGGGCGCGCTACAGCTTCACACCGCGCCCGGCGGGCTTTCGCTGGTACCACACGCATGTCTTCGCGGGCAAAGATCTGCATCGCGGGCAATACACGGGCGAGCACGGATTCCTATTCATCGAACCACGCGATCATCCGGCGCCTTACGATCAGGAATTCTTTCTCGCGCTGCACGATTGGGATGGACAGCTGCTTGCCAGCGCTGATGGCGCCATGGATCCCGCTTACGAAGTTTCGACCATCAACGGTCGTGTACTGGGTTTTGGCGAGCCGCTCACCGTGAAACCCGGCCAGCGCGTGTTGTTCCACATCCTGAATTCGAGTCCTACGGAAGTGCACTGGATTGCCTTTGCCGGCCATCAATTTCAAGTTGTGGCGCTTGATGGCAATCTGGTGCCGCGGCCGCGTATGGCGCCCATGCTCCGGCTTGCTCCCGCCGAGCGTGTCAGCGCGCTGGTCGAAATGAATCGGCCTGGGGTTTGGGTCATGGGCGAAGTGCGCAAACACATCATGGCTGCCGGCATGGGCATCGTGGTCGAGTACGCAGGGAGCAGCGGAAAGCCGCAATGGACGGAGCCCAACCAGCTAGCGTGGGATTATTTATCTTTTACCGCGAGCGATGCTTCCTTTTCGCAGCCGCAGGCGACCACGATTCCCCTGGTCTTCGAATCGAAATTTGCAGGGCATGGCGCCATGGACCACTGGACCATTAATGGCAAGTCTTTCCCCGAGACGGCAAGCCCGATCCTCACCGCGGGGCAGCGCTATCGCTTGCAGTTCATCAACAAAAGTACCAACGATCATCCGGTCCATTTGCACCGGCACACGTTTGAGCTGCGCAAACTGCCTGGCCGTCCGGAAACCCGGGGCATCATGAAAGACGTAGTGCTGGTGGATGCGCAATCCCAGGTGGAGGTGGAATTCATGGCCAACGATCCTGGGCCCACGCTCTTCCACTGCCATCAGCAAAACCACATGGATGCGGGCTTTATGATGCTCTTTCAATATGCCTAAGCTGGGGTGGATGTTGGCCCTGCTGGTCATGCTGGCCAGCGCGCAGCGTCTACGCGCCCAGGGCAACTACGAAATCCAGGTGTATGGCTCCGACACCATCGCACCAAAGAGCACCATGGTTGAACTTCATTCCAATTTCACGCCCGACGGGCAGAAGTACCGAATTGACGGTGTTTATCCCACCAACCACCAGTTGCACGAGACGCTGGAAATTACCCAGGGCCTGACGAGTTGGTCGGAGGTGGGCTTCTATGTATTTACCAGTTGGCAGAACGGGCGTGGGGTGCAATGGGTGGGGGATCACATCCGCCCCCGGGTGCGGGTCCCGGATTCGTGGCATTGGCCAGTGGGTGTCAGCCTTTCGACCGAAGTAGGTTACCAGCGCGCCGTCTATTCGCCCGATACCTGGACCTGGGAGATCCGGCCCATCGTCGACAAGTACATGGGGCGCTGGTATGTCGCGGTTAATCCCGCGTTGGAGCGAACATGGCATGGTCCCGACGTCAAGCAGGGTATAGGCTTTTCCCCGGGCGCCAAGGTCAGCTATGACTTTAGCCGCAAGGTCAGCGGCGGAATCGAATACTACGCCGACTATGGACGCCTGGGCGCGTTTGATTCTCTGCACGACCAGCAGCAGCAGATCTTCGTGGTGACCGATCTGAACGTTTCACCGAAGTGGGAAATCAATATCGGAGCGGGTGTAGGCCCTACGGCCGCCACCGACCACTGGATTATCAAAGCCATTCTGGGCCGCCACTTCGATTGGAAGAAACCTTCTGGTCTCGACTAAAGCGGGTTCTCAGCAGATCTGTACCCTATAAACGCTCAATTGCTCAAGGTACAATCACCCACTTAGTATCAGCAGCGGCAGGCAACGATGTAGAAGACGCGCCGTTGCAGCCGCAAGCGGCGATCCCGGATAATACGGCGATGCGCATTCTGGTAATTGGCTCCGGCGCCGTCGGAGGCTACTTCGGTGGACGCCTGGCCGACGCCGGACGGGATGTCACCTTTCTTGTACATGCCCGGCATCTAGAAGCCATACGCAAAGACGGCCTCCATATCGTCAGCCCTCACGGAAATTCCATCATCCACCCAAAGCTGATCCTGGCTGACCAGATTGCCGGCTCTTACGACCTGCTGATTCTTTCTGTCAAAGCCTATTCGCTCGAGCCGGCGCTGAATGACTGCGCTCCGGCGGTGGGACCGGGCACGATGATTCTGCCGTTATTGAATGGAATGCGTCACATCGACCTACTGGTAGGCCGGTTTGGGGAAGACAGCGTAGTCGGCGGAGTTTGCCTCATTGCCGCGGAGGTTTCCGCGGACGGCCGCATCGTGCAGCTTACGGATATACATCGCCTTGTCTATGGAGAGCGCAATGGAGGCATTTCTCCGCGGATGGAGACGCTCGATCGCATGATGAACGGGGCCGTGTTCGAAGGCAGAATCTCTGCCAATGTTGTTCAGGAGATGTGGGAGAAGTGGGTGATGCTTGCCAGCCTCGGAGGATCGACTTGTCTCCTGCGGGGGAACATAGGAGAGATCGAGGCCGTTCCCGGTGGGGCGGACCTGGCGCGGGCGATCCTTGCCGAATGCAGCGAAATCTCTCGGTCCAGTGGATATCCGCCTGGCGCTTCGTTTCTGTCTCGAACGGTAAAGATGATCACTACTCCGGGTTCGAGCCTTACTTCATCCATGTATCGGGATATGACCAGGAACGCTCCCGTAGAGGTGGAGCAAATCCTTGGCGATCTGGTTGAGCGAGCACATAGGCTCGGCGTCGCCGTTCCGCTGCTTGAGGCCGCTTGCGCGAATCTGCGCGTCTATGAAGCTCGGCGTTTGCGTATTG
>JBARKD010000484.1:0-8679 GCA_049800615.1 Acidobacteriaceae bacterium
GTATTTGCCCCTTTCCCGATTACATGGTGACCTATTTAGAGTATTCACAGAACAAGATCGTGAGCTTGACATAAGGACGCGCCACTCGACATGAATGTTTGCCACGTAGCGGTATCTATGAACAACCCCACAGACGGGAGCCTGGGCGCGGTGATATTGCGGGCTGAGCTCTCGACCGGCTGGGTCGCTCCGCAATGACCACGGCGCCAGTGTTTTCTCTTGTGGCGATACTTCTGGTTTTCATCTGGCCTTACCGGGCGCACAGCCAGTCTTCGCCCCAGGCAGCCGAACAAGCACGTTGGGCCGCGGAGGCGAAAAACGTCACCATCGTGCGCGACGACTGGGGCATCGCCCATGTTACGGGCGAGACCGATGCGGATGCTGTTTTCGGGATGATCTACGCCCAGGCCGAGGACGACTTCAACCGGATCGAAACCAACTACCTCAACGCCATGGGCCGGCTCGCCGAGACAGAAGGTAAGAACAAGATCTACCAGGATCTGCGCGTGAAGTTGTTCATCGATCCGGACGACTTGCAGAAGGAGTACGCGGAGAGCCCGGAGTGGCTGCGCAAGCTGATGGACGCCTTTGCCGATGGGCTCAACTTCTACCTCGCGCAGCATCCCGAGGTAACGCCACGCGTGATCCGGCACTTTGAACCATGGATGGCGTTGTCGTTCACCGAAGGCAGCATTGGCGGGGACATCGAACGAGTCGATCTGCAACAGCTCCAGGCCTTTTACGCGAAGCCCCCAGGGGGCGTTTCCCAGCGCTCCAGCAGAACTGAGCTTTCCCGTGAGCAGGCGGAACTGGAACCGGGAGGGTCCAACGGAATCGCGATTGCGCCTTCCAATACGGCCGGCCATCACTCGCTGTTGCTGATTAATCCGCACACCTCGTTTTTCTTCCGCTCTGAACTGCAGATGATCAGCAAGGAGGGGCTCGATGCGTACGGGGCCGTTACCTGGGGCCAATTTTTCGTCTACCAGGGATTTAATTCTCGTGTGGGATGGATGCATACCTCGAGCGGCGTCGACGCAGTCGATGAATATCTGGAAACTGTTCACGGGACAGGCGGCCACTACCGGTACCAGTTCGGCAACGAAGAACGGCCGGTCATCATCAAGCAGATCATGGTGCCCTACCGCACGGCGCACGGCATGGCAAAGAAGAAATTTACCGTGTACTACACGCATCACGGCCCGGTGATTGGTGAACAGAATGGAAAGTGGGTGTCGATCCAGCTCATGCAGGAGCATGTGAAAGCGCTGATGCAGTCTTACCTGCGGACCAAGGCAACGAACTACCAGGAATACCTGAAAACCATGGACCTTGAAGCCAACTCATCCAACAACACGGTGTATGCGGATGCGGATGGGCACATCGCTTATTTTCAGGGCAATTACATTCCACGCCGGGACACGCGCTTCGACTTTACCAAGCCGGTCGATGGCAGCAATCCGGCGACGGACTGGCATGGTTTGTTGAGTGTCGCCGAAACTCCGCATTTGCTGGACCCGAAAAGCGGATATTTGTTCAATGTGAATGATTCGCCCTGGAATGGCGCGGGGGAGAGCAGCCTGCGGCGGCAGGATTATCCAGTATATGTCGAGACCGGGGGTGAGTCGGCGCGGGGATTGCATGCAATGCGTCTGCTGCAGGGCCGTGAAGACTTCACGCTCGATGGGCTGGTAACGGCGGCCTACGATAGCTATCTGCCATGGTTTATCAAGCCGCTTTCGGCGTTGATCAGCGACTGGAGCAAGCTGCCTTCCAATTCGGAATTGAAAAGCAACCTGGCTCCGCAAATTGCTGTGCTGCGGAAATGGGACTTGCGCTGGGGAGTCGACTCCGTGGCGACAACGCTGGCTATTTATTGGGGGACGGAGATTGCGAAGGCGGTCAAGGTCCCGGAGCACCAGGAGGAATTTTCTGCACCCGTGTTGCCTGCTGACCAGGCTTTGAAGGCTTTGGTCACCGCTTCGGCCAAGCTGACTGCTGCGTTCGGCACGTGGCAGAAGCCATGGGGCGAGGTTAACCGTTTTCAACGGTTGAGCGACAGCATCGAGGCCCACTTCGACGATGCCAAGCCGAGCATCCCGGTCGGCTTCACTGCCTCGACGTGGGGCTCGCTGGCTGCTTTTGGCGCTATTCCGTATCCGGGAACAAAGAAGTGGTACGGGTTCAAAGGGAATAGCTTTGTTGCCGTGGTGGAGTTTGGCGATAAAGTTCGTGCTCGCGCGGTGACAGCCGGAGGGGAGAGCGGGCATCCGGCGTCAAAACACTTCAATGACCAGGCTGAGAGGTATTGCACCGGTAATCTGCGCGAGGTTTATTTCTATCCGGATCAACTCCGGGGCCACACCGAGCGAACCTATCATCCTGGAAATGCTGGTTATGCGGTAGCGCGGAGCCTCAAGCCTTAGCGCTCTTCCAGCGCAGCATCAGCAGGTAGTAGATGGTCGCCGAGACAAAAAAGCCGACAAACCAGGCGTAGTCATAGAGAAAACGAATCGCGGGCGCGACCAGCCCAACCAGGGCGAGAAACACACCGACGACCAGCGCGACGATCGCGCGCGGGTTGAATCCACGCGAATAGTGATATGGGCCGTCGCGATGATAGAGCGAGGCGACATCGAGATGCGTGCCGCGGATAAAGAAGTAATCCGCCACCATGATGCCCGCTACTGGGCCCAGCAGAGCGGAATAGCCGACCAGCCAGCCGAAGATATAGCTGCCGAAGGTCTCCATCAGTTTCCAGGGCATCATGGCCAATCCGAGAAAGCCGGTAATGAGGCCGCCAGTGCGAAAGCTGATCAGTTGTGGAGCCAGGTTGGCGAAATCGTTGGAAGGCGACACTACGTTCGCGCCAATATTTACGTTTAGCGTCGCAACCAGCACGGCGACCAGCGCCAGAAGGGCCGCCATCGGCTGGTGAAACCGCCCCAGCAGAGTGATAGGCGACCACACCGCTTCACCGAAAATGACCTCAGACGCCGAAGTGCACGCGATGCCGATAAACGAGTACAGCACCATCGCGACGGGCAAGCCAAATGCCTGGCCGACAATTTGCGAGTCCTGCGACTTGGCATAACGAGTGAAGTCAGGAATATTCAACGAAAGCGTGGCCCAGTAACCCACCATCGCCGTCAACGACGGGAAAAAGAACTTCAGAAAGCTGCTGGTGGAGTGAAAGCGGTGAGGGGCTGATAGCATGGGTCCCCAGCCTCCGGCTTTATGCAGCATCCAGAACAGCAGTGTCAGCGACATCACCAGCATGAAGGGCGCGGAAAAACTCTGCAGAAAACGGATCGACTCGACGCCACGCCAGACCACATACATATTGAGGAGCCAGAAGCCGAGGAAACTGGCCCACAACACCGCAGGCATATTTGCGGTCGCGGGCCACACCACGTGGATCATGGCGGCGATAGCCTGGCCGCCGAGCCACGATTGAATGCCGAACCATCCGCAAGCCACGAGCGCGCGCAGCATGGCGGGAATATTCGCGCCCAGGGTGCCGAAGCTGGCGCGCACGAACACGGGAAAAGGAATGCCGTACTTTGCCCCGGCATGGGCATTGAGAAGCATGGGCACGAGCACGATCAGATTTCCCAGCAGGATGGTAAAGATGGCCTGTTTCCAGTCCATGCCGCCTGCGATGAGCGAAGAGGCCAGCATGTAGGTCGTGACCTCCATCGACATGGAGAACCATAAAGCGATGTAATTGTAAGTGTTCCAGGTACGTTTGCCGGGCGGGGTGGGGGCGAGATCAGCGTTGTACAGGTGAGAGTCGAAGCCGGCGACGGGTGTGGCCATCAGGCAAATCCCCCGGCGTTTGCCACCCGCTTAAGGAAGCGCCCGCGTCCGGTCTCCCCGATCCACTGACCATCTTTGACCACCAGTTCGCCCCGGGAGAAGACATGCCTCGCATTACCCGACACTTTCCAGCCTTCAAACATGTTGTAGTCGGTGGCCATCCGCTGCGTAGCGGCAGTGATGGTGTAGGTCGCGCTGGGATCCCAAAGCAGGATGTCCGCATCCTTGCTGGGTGCGAGGACTCCCTTTTGCGGCATGCCGAAGATGCGTGCGGGCGCGGTGCAGCAAAGCTCGACGAATTTCTCCGGCGTCAGCTGTCCCATGATTACTCCGAATTGCCACACGATCTGCATGCGGTTCTCGATTCCAGGCCCACCGTTTGGAATTTTCGAGAAGTCGTCTTTGCCGAGTGACTTTTGATCGGCAAAACGGAAAGGGCAGTGGTCCGTGGAAACCACAGACAACGTTCCGTCTTCGAGCGCCTTCCACAGGGGCGCCTGGTGGTGCTTTTCACGGAGCGGCGGGGTGAAGACGTACTTCGCTTCTTCCCAGCTCTTACCGGGCATCTGTTCTTCAAGCGAGAGCACCAGGTACTGAGGGCAAGTCTCGGCGAGCGCGTGCAATCCGCGCTGCTGGGCGTGCTTGAGCTCGCGGAGCGAGTGTTCATTCGAGAGATGCACGATGTAGACGGAAGCATCCGCCATGTGAGCGATGGCAATAGCCCGATGAGTGGCTTCCGCCTCGGCGTGCGCGGAGCGGCTGTGGGCGTGAAAGTGAGGAGCGGTTTTGCCCTCGGCGAGCATGCGCGACACGACGATGTCGATGACGCTGCCGTTTTCCGCGTGCACGCAGCAGAGGGCATTGAGCCGGCCGGCCTTATGCATGACCTTGTACATCAGGCCGTCGTCGATCATCAGCACATTGGGATAGGCCATGAAGAGCTTGAAGGACGAGATTCCTTTCTCGACCATCGTTTCCATTTCGGCCAAGCCGCGCGCTCCGTCGCCCGGCCCAAGGTCGGTCACCGCCATATGGAGACCGTAGTCGATGCACGCCTTGCCGTCGCTCTTGGCCAGCCAGATTTCGAGCGCCTCGCCCATGGTGTGGCCCATTTTCTGCAGGACAAAATCAATGACGGTAGTCGTCCCGCCTACGGCCGCGGCGATGGTGCCGGTGCGGTAGTCATCGGCGGAGACCGTTCCTCCGAAGGGCATGTCCAGATGCGTATGCACATCCACACCGCCTGGCATCACCAGCAGGCCAGTGGCGTCGACGATGGTATGCCCGTTGGAAGCAAGGTTGGGACCGACCTCGAGGATGGTCTCGCCGTCGAACCGGAGGTCGGCGCGACGCCGGCCATCCGCATTGACGACAGTGCCGTTTTTAATAAGGGTAGGCATTCAGGTTCCGCTTATGACTGCGCCGCCGCGGCCATGGTGCGCTCGGCCCAATTCTGCGACGGGAGGCCGTTATCAACCTGCTCCATGGTGATGCAGCCATCCACCGGGCAGACCAGGGAGCAGAGATTGCAACCGACACAGTGATGTTCATCCACGCGTGGGACGCGCTCCAGGGGCGTGATGGTCTTGAGGGGAGCCGCACCGCTCGCGTCCAGCTTGGGAATCGGGGTAGTAGAAATGCGCCGCGCAGCTTCGGCCTCGACCATCGCAGGAGTGCGCGTGGTATCGGGCGCGGGCGACGTGCGGTCCAGGTGAATGCACTGGTGGGCGCCGTCCCAACATGCGGTGTAACACAGCTGGCAACCGATGCACAGGTCCTCATGAATGCGGGCGATGATTTTGTAATTCAGATTGAGCTGATTCCAGTCGGTGACCGTGGGCAGCGAGCGGCCGCGAAAGTCCTCCAGGGTAGCAAAGCCTTTTTCCGCCATCCAGGCGAGGAGCCCGTCCTGCATGTCTTCGACGATGCGATAGCCGTAATGCATGGCCGCCGTACAAACCTGCACAGTGACGCAACCCAGCAGGATGAATTCCGCCGCATCGCGCCAGTTGGCGATACCGCCGATCCCGGAAAGGGGCAAGGCACTTTGCGGATCCGACATCACTTCGTGCACCAGGTTGAGCGCGATAGGCTTGACCGCGGGGCCGCAATAACCGCCGTGCGAGCTTTTGCCGTCCACGTTCGGATTGGGCAGAAGCGTGCCCAGGTCGATGCCGGTGATGGAGTTGATGGTGTTGATGGCGGAAAGGCCGTCCGCCCCGCCACGTTTGGCGGCGCGCGCGGGCATGCGAATATCGGAGATGTTGGGTGTGAGCTTCACGATCACCGGAGTGCGGGCTTTTTCTTTCACCCAGCCGGTGATCTGCTGGCAATACTCCGGGACTTGCCCGACGGCCGATCCCATACCGCGCTCGCTCATGCCGTGGGGGCAGCCGAAGTTTAGCTCGAGGCCGTCGGCCCCGGCATCTTCCGCGCGCTGCACGATGTCGTGCCAGACTTCGCGCTTGCTTTCCACCATGAGTGAGGCGATGACCACATGGTCCGGATAGCGCCGTTTAACCTCGGCCATCTCGCGCAGGTTGACCTCGATGGAACGGTCGGAGATGAGCTCGATGTTGTTGAAGCCCATCATGCGGCGGCCTTCCCAATCGATCGAGGAATAGCGAGAGCTGACGTTCGTGATGGGCTCACCAATGGTCTTCCACACCGCTCCGCCCCAGCCCGCATCAAAGGCGCGCATGATTTGCTCGCCGCAGTTGGTGGGCGGCGCGGACGCGAGCCAGAAGGGGTTGGGGCAAGGTATGCCGCAGAAGGTAGTTGCGAGGGTTGGCTTAAGCTCGGGCAAGTTTGGCCTCCAGCCACGCGGCCATCCCGATGCCCGCGCGTTTTCCATCCGCCACTGCGTCGACGACTTCCCGGCCGCCGTTGGTGCAATCGCCGCCGGAGAAAAATTTTGCATTCGAGGTCTGGCCGGTTGCGCGGTCGATCAGGATGCGGCCGCCGTTGCTTTGCACCTTATTGGTAAGGCCTGGCTGGCTGCCCTGGCCGATGGCGAGCACGATCATTTCCACGGGCACCGTGACCTGCGATCCGGGGTTCTGGAGACTGGTGAGCTCGAGCCCGTCGACCGCCTGGCTGCCGTGAATGCGCGTAGGCTGCGACCACCACAGGAACTGCACCCCTTCGACGAGGGCGTGCTCGTATTCGAAGTTGAAGGCGGACATCTGCTCTTCGCCCCGGCGATAGACGATGTAGACTTTCTCCGCGCCCAAGCGGGCCGCGGCCACGGCGGCATCGATGGCGGTGTTGCCCGCGCCGACTACGGCCACGCGGCGAGGCACGGTGGTGAGTTCGCCGGACTTATAGCCGGCAATCAGATCGAGGGCGTTGGTCACACCGGGCAATTCTTCGCCGGGAATGCCGAGCTTGTGGATAGCCCCAAGGCCAATTCCCAGGAAGATCGCGTCGTGGAGGCGTTCGAGTTCCGCCAGCATCGCTGCATCGACCACGGTTTTAAAATGAAATTCCACCCCGAGCCCGGTGAGCATCTGGATTTCGCGCAGGCTCTCGACCAAAGGCAGTTTGTATTCGGCGACGCCATAGGTATTTAACCCGCCGGGCAGAGGACGCGCTTCGTAAATGGCGGCGCGGATGCCACGACGGCGCAGTTCGGCGGCGCATGCCAGCGACGCCGGGCCAGCCCCGATGAGGGCCACGGACCCACCGGTGTCAGGGGCGGGGGTGAATGGCGGCGGAGAGCCGTTCGCCTGGAAGGTTTCCATGGCAAAACGTTGCAGGCGCGCGATTTCAATGGGCTGCTTGTTGAAGCGGTTCATCACGCAGGCCCCTTCGCACAAGACCTCCACCGGGCAAACACGAGAGCAGCTTGCGCCCAGAATGTTGGCGTCGAGGATGGTGCGGGCTGAGCCGGGAAGATTACCGCTGGCGATCTTCTTGATGAAGCGGGGAACGTCGATGTGCGTGGGGCATGCGGTGGTGCAGGGAGCATCGAAACAATAAAGGCAGCGATTGGCTTCGGGGATGGCGGCCTGCAGGTCGAACGGCGGATGCAGATCTTCAAAGCGTGCCGAAATCTCCGGATGGACCGGCGCCAGCTGCACAAAAGACGTTTGGCCGCTCATTGGGGGGATATTTCTCCTCGCGCTACTAGTGGGAAGCCTTCATTATGCACTATCGGAGCGCCAAACCAGGAGCATTTAGACAATCTCCGGGTGTTACCGGAAGCGGCCGGGCGCCCCATCCTTCACGGGTTTACGAAGGGTGGATACAGCGAATCTTTAGTCTTCCCGATCGTGGCGAAAGGCTGGACTTTGAGCCCAGAAGATAGCCTGCTAGGGCAAAAACGGGCGCAGGGTGCGGCACCCGGCGCTCCTTCGCCGCCCCTGGTTACGTTTGCAGCCAGCCCATAGTTTTCCTGGCCAGCCGATCAAAGGCTTCTACGGCGAGTGCGAGGTGTTCCTTGCGGGTATTTTCCGCAGGGTTGTGGCTGAGGCCGTTCAAGGACTGGGTGAACATCATCACGGTTGGAATTCCGGCGCGGGCAACCTCGGCTGCATCGTGCAAAGGGCCCGAGGGCAGCCGGTGCGAAGTGCCCGCCGTCTCTCGAACCGCCTGGTCGCAAAGTTCAATCAGCCGGGGATCGAAGGGGATGGGCTGAATGTTCCAGATCTTCGACCATTCGACGGTACAGCCCTCTTCGGCTGCGAATCGGCGGCTGGCTTCCTGCGCTTCGGCCAGCATCGATGCCAGCACGCCGGCGTCCAGGTCACGCATATCCAGCGTGGTTTCGCAGCGGCCGACGACCGCGGTAACGATGCCGGGAAAGGTCTTGACGCTTCCCATCGTGGCTACGGCGTCGGGATGTTTGCGGGCAATGGG
>JBARKD010000485.1:0-9099 GCA_049800615.1 Acidobacteriaceae bacterium
GTTTCATACAATCGGACGTGTGCTGGTCTCCGATTTCGACTTTGAACTCCCGCCCGAACTGATTGCTCAGAGTCCGCCTGCCGAGCGAGGGCAAAGCCGCATGTTGAGCCTGAGCCGGAAATCTGGCGCGCGGCAGGACCTTCGCTTCGATCAACTGCCTGATTTGCTGCGCAAGGGAGACCTACTTGTATTGAACGACAGCCGGGTAATCCCCGCGCGGTTGTTTGGAACACGCCAGGGGGAAACCAGAGGCAAAACGGAAATACTGCTTACCGAGCAGATCAGCGACTGGGAATGGCGCGCATTGACGCGGCCGGCGCGCAGGATGACGCTGGGCCGGCACGTGACATTCGCGACGCCGGCAGGAGAAGTGCTCCTGGAAGCCAGGGTAGCGGCAAGCGACGAGTTCGGAGAACGCCTGCTTCGCTTCGCTCCCGTGGATGATTTTTTCCTGAGGCTGGAGCGGTTGGGACATGTGCCACTTCCCCCGTACATCCAGCGCCAGGACGACACAAGCGACCGGGATCGCTATCAAACGGTGTTCGCGCGTCAGCGCGGCTCAGTCGCTGCTCCCACGGCCGGACTGCACTTTACTCATGAGATCCTGGAGCGAATCCGGGGCCGCGGGGCGCTCCTCACCTACCTGACCCTCCATGTCGGATTGGGAACATTCCAGCCGGTGCGGGTCAGCGAAGTCGCCCAGATTCAACTGCACAGCGAAAGGTATTCACTCCCGGAGGAAACCGCGCACGAGGTCAAGCGGGCCCTCGCTGAAGGCCGGCGTGTTGTTGCCGCGGGGACGACAACCGTCCGGGTGCTCGAGCACTGTGCGGCGACCGGGAGGCTGGAGGGGCATACAGGGACGACCAACATCTTTCTATCCCCGGGCTTCCCCTTCCGCGTCGTTCAGGCTCTGCTCACGAATTTTCATCTGCCCCAGTCGACGCTGCTGATGCTGGTGAGCGCGTTCGCCGGAAAAGAAAACACACTTGCCGCGTACCGTCATGCGGTCGAAGCCGGGTACCGCTTCTTCTCTTACGGAGACTGTATGTTCATTGATTGAAATGGCGCTCGGCGTTCAGCCGCGCGCGTTCGAGCGCTGCCTCAACCTCCAGCCTTTTGGCTTCCATCATGGTTGGATCGTCGGTTTGCGGCACCTCGACGGGGCGCCCCCAGCTAATGGCCACACGAGAAAAAGGCCTGGGTATGAGGAAGCGATCCCATGACCGCAGCTGCCAAGCCTTTTGTGGATGAGCGTAGAAGATTCCGATGGAATAACCCGTAAGTTGCGCTAGTTTGATCGCGCCCGGCTTGACTTTGTACACCGGCCCACGAGGGCCATCCGCAGTGAACACTGCCCCATTCCCGCGGTTGACGGCCTTCGCCAAAGACCACAGCCCGCTCCCGCCGGAGCGCGTACTGGATCCTCGAGCCGTCAGGAAACCCAATCGCTCGATGGTGCGTGCGATCAATTCCCCATCGAAGCTATTGCTGATCAACACGGCCAGTTGGAATTTACCGTGGAAATAACAGGCACAGGGAATGAGGCAGCGATGCCAGAAGCACCAAACCTGCAAAGCCGGCGGTGTGGCAGGTTGCGCACCCGGCTCCACTACCACCTCGTAGCGCAGGGTTCGATTCAGCACACGCAACAAGAAAGCCACCAGCCGGGGGACGATGGCGACGGCGACTCGCTGGCTGAAGCTGAATTGCGGAGAGGAGTTCACCCGGCGATTCTACCGTTCGCCACCTGTTTTGTTGCAGATAGCGGGGGCTTGGAAGCTGGAGTAACCCGCGGGATAGACGAATGGGGGGCCGGGGTGACTCCTTTGTGGACAGGTAATAGTGAGATCGGCGCATTTTCGGACGGAAAGAGCGGGCGTATACCAATACTCATGATGAGTACACATACAGCTGCTTCCTATTCGCGTTACTATTCTCTGCCTCGATCCGGACGCAAGCCGAACCTGGACGACAAACTCGACCGGGTGTTTCAAATGGCCGAGCACGTAGACGCCAAGTGTGTCTACATGCTGGACGCAGCCAGTCACAAGCGGCGCTCCGGGCATCTCGCGCGATAGATCGCGATAGATCAGGATGGTCCCCGATCGCCTTGGCGCACGTGGGACGATAAAGGCGGGCACGTAACCCAGATTCGCTGCAGGCGGCCTGCCGGCGTTCGCGGATGCGGCTTTCTTAAAAAAATCCGCATGAACTTGCCAACGCCGGCAAGCCGTGCAGGAAACCCGGGTAGCGCCCTGCCATTGCCACATTGTTCCGGCCCGGAGCACCGGCAAGCGGCAATGGACCAGATCGTTATCGTCCCACATGCGCGTCTGCGAACGCAGGACGCAAAAGCGAATTTGTTTGAGTCGGCCTCTGCTGCCTGGTTAGCGAACCGCAGGTCTCTCCACTCCGGTCGAGACGACAATTCTGCTGGGGGGCCAGGGGTCGTCTTCCTGAAACGGATGGAAGAGCACGGGGCGCTGATAGCATCGCTGATGTGCTACTGACTCTGGAGACGTCTCTGCAGTTCGTAAAGGGCATCGGTCCGCGTATTGCCCAGACGCTCAACGACAAGCGCATCCTCACCATTGAAGATCTGCTTTACCATCTGCCCTTCCGCTATGAGGATCGGCTGCACCCGCAAGCGATCGAAGACCTAGTCCCGGGCACAATGGCGAGCCTGATCGGCGAAGTCCGGGGCACGGCTTTGTTGCGGACACGCCGCATGCCCATTTTTGAGATGACCGTGAGTCAAGGCCTGTCCAGGGTCAAGTGCATGTGGTTTCACGGTTCCTATCTCAAGGACCGCTTCAAGACCGGACAATGGGTGGCGCTCTACGGAAAGGTGGAAGCCTCCCGCAGCAGCAACAGTCTGAAGATGATTCAGCCGCAGGTGGAAGTCCTGCCGGACGACCATGACGATGATGAGTCCAAGCTTCTGGAGGTGGGGCGCATTGCGCCGGTCTACGAGACGCTAGGCAGCAAGCTGGCTACGCGATGGCAGCGGCGGGTCATCTGGAATCTGTTAGAGAGCCTGAAGGGGCGCATCCCTGAGACTTTACCGCAAGCGCTTTGCCGCCGCCTGGAACTGCCCAGCCGCGAGGATGCCCTACGTTGGGCCCACTTCCCTGAGGCGGGAACCGCCCTCGATCAGCTCCAGTCCTGGACCACCCCAGCCCAGAAGAGGTTGATCTTCGAGGAGTTTTTCTTTCTGGAGTTGGGCCTGGAGCTGAAGCGGAAAAAATTCCGCAAGCGTCAAGGGATTCCCTTCGAAACAAATGATGAGGTGCGATCGGCGCTGCGCCAGGTGCTGCCCTTCCATCCGACCCGGGCACAAAAGACGGCATTGGGAGAGATTGTGGCGGACATGCGGTCCCGGGAGCCCATGCGCCGGCTCCTGCAGGGCGATGTCGGCTCAGGAAAAACGATTGTCGCTCTGCAGGCCATGCTGGTGGCGATTGAGAACGGCTACCAGGCGGCGTTGATGGCGCCGACGGAAATTCTGGCTACGCAACACTTCTTAGGGGCGCGAAAGCTGCTGGAGCGATCCCAGAACGGCTACAAAGTGGTCCTTCTGACCGGCTCCCTGGATGAAGATCGAAAGCGCGCCAACCGAGGCCTGATTGCGCGTGGCGAAGCGCAGCTGGTCATCGGCACCCATGCCCTGATCGAGGAGCGTGTCGATTTCGCCCGGCTTGGGCTGGTGGTGGTCGACGAGCAACACCGCTTCGGGGTTCTCCAGCGTTTCCGCCTGATGCAAAAGCCGAACGCGGGTGAGCCGGATGTGCTGGTCATGACGGCGACCCCCATCCCACGAACCCTGGCTCTTTCGCTCTATGGCGACCTCGATCTGAGCGTGCTGGACGAGCTGCCTCCCGGCCGGACGCCGATTGTTACTCGTCAGGTGTCGGATGAGAAGGCCGGGGAAGTGTGGCAGCAGGTACGCGAACAAGTGCGCCTGGGGCACCAGGCCTATGTGGTCTATCCCGTCATCGAAGGCGCCAAAGAAGATCAACCGGAATTGGAATTCGCGCCCAACGAGCCCCAGGCCGCCCTGGGGCAGGGAGAACGGGATGAGCAGACCGGGTTCTCATTCAAGCCGGCCGGTCCTTCGTTGAAAGCGGCAACTGACATGTATCAGCTGCTGAAGGCAGGCCCCCTCCAGGGCTTGCGCCTGGGCCTGCTGCACGGACGGATGGATGCGGATGAGAAGGAAATTATCATGCGCCGCTTTCAGCGCCGGGAGTTGGATGTACTGATCTCCACCACCGTGATTGAAGTTGGGGTCGATGTGGCAAATGCAACCATGATGGTCATCGAACACGCGGAGCGGTTCGGCCTGGCCCAGATGCATCAGCTGCGAGGCCGCGTGGGCCGGGGCCGGGCTCAGTCTTATTGCATCCTGATGACGGGAGGGAAGATCTCAGCTCCGGCAGGGGAACGGCTGGCGGCTATGGTGCGCACGCAAAACGGCTTTGAGCTGGCGGATTTGGACCTGCGGCTGCGCGGCCCGGGAGAATTCTTTGGGACGCGGCAAGCAGGAATTCCTGATTTCCGGGTAGCCAACCTGGTTCGGGACAGAGCGCTGCTCGAGCTGGCTAAGACAGAATCAACCTGGTTTGTGTCGGAGGGGACAAAAGAGGTGAGCGAAGAAGAGAAAGACAAAGTGTGGAGCCGGCTGCGAGAAGCCTGGCAACGGCGCTATGGGTTGGTTGATGCGGGATGATGTGATGTGATCCCACCCTTCGCGAACGACGCGAAGGATGGGGCACCCGAGCGTTTATCAAGAGTGCTCTGCAAGTTCGAGTGATTAGCGGTTTCCGGATAACAGGACTCAGGCGGCGAAGCAGTGACTTCCGCCAAGCTGCATCTCGAGCTCTTCCTCTTTCACCATCCAGATCTGCAATTGAACTTTAATGATTTCGAGGGAGCAGATGTAGCGGGTTGCGGCGTCCAGAGTGGCCACATCGGCAGCGGGCAGTGGACGGGCAGGCATATCGAAGACGTTCGGGGTGCAGCGGCAGAGCTCGGTCAGCAGGCTGTGGGAAGAAGCAGTAAGCTGCAGTCCGACGGAAACCAACGCGCTATAGATTTCAACGCAGACGTCGCGAGGAAACTCGAAGACGAGACGAGCGGTACCGGGCTCGAGGAAGGAGCGGCTGCGGATCCATGCTCCACAATCCGGAATAATTCCGTTGAGTTGAGGCAGGACGGTCGTCTGATCTTTCGGCAAAAGCGCCGTTAAGTAGAGGACATCGTCTGCAAGCGTATCGGACATAAGGGTATCGGGTGAAATTGAATATACCGCGCTTGCTGACTTGATCGGCGGCCATCGAGCAATCTTCAACCGCAGAACAGGTACCACGGTTCCTCGTTCCAGTTACATTCCGGAAAGACGCAGATGACCGGAAATGATCCCATGGTAATGTCATCAAATGCTGATCGGGACGGGGGTGGATTTGATCGAAGTGGAGCGAATTGCGCGCTCGATCGAACGCTATGGCGATCGTTTCCTGTCCCGTATTTATACCGAACACGAGATCGCCTATTGCCGCCGCCGGAACCGCAGCAGCGCGGAGAGTTTTGCCGCCCGTTTTGCCGCCAAAGAAGCGGGCGCGAAAGCGCTGGGAACTGGAATCAGCAGGGGGGTTACGTGGGGCGAGTTCCAGATCGGACGTGAACCGGGAGGGCGGCCCACGCTTAAACTGCAGGGCCGCGCCGCCGCCCTGGCGCGGCAACTCGGCGTAACCGCCATTTCCCTCTCCCTCACACACACCGCCGAGTTGGCCATGGCCTTCGTTGTCATGGAAGGCTAGCTTCGGACTCGATCGTTGCTATTTGATATGCTCAGTCCCAGCGGTAAAGAGGGGGGCTGTGCCGAGCCAGCAGGAAGTCCAGTGGTCACAACTGAAAGTGGGCGTCCTGGTCCTGGTGGCACTGTCGGCCCTGACGGCTCTGGTTTTCCTGATGTCGGGGAGCACGGGCGGTCTGTTCACGCGAAAGATCACACTTCGCTCCTATTTTGAAAACTCCGCCGGCCTCAAAGAGGGAGCTCCGGTGAATCTTGAGGGAGTGACCATCGGAAATGTAACGAAGATCGCCATCGTGCCGTCACGCAAGCTAACCCCGGTCGAAGTCGCGATGAAAATCAGCAGTAAATACAAGGATGCGGTGCGCAGCGATTCGACTTCGAGCCTGGAAACCATCGGCGTTCTAGGCGACACCGTGGTAGACATCAATAGCAAAACCGCCACCGGGCCGCCGGTGCAAAATAACGCCGAACTCAAAACGAACGAGACGCCGAACCTATCCGATGTCATCAAATCAAGCCAGGGAACGATCGAGCAGCTAAACACGATCCTGGCGAAAGTCGATCGCCTGGCTGACTCCCTTAATTCAACCAAAGGATCGATCGGCGAGCTCATTAACAACCCTGAACTGTACAACAAGGCTGTGGCGACCTTGAACGAGCTGTCGCAACTGGTGGACACCGTCGCTAACGGAAAAGGCTCTATCGGCAAGCTAGTGGCCGACGATACCCTCTATAACCGCATCGATAGCACCGTCTCCAAAGTAGACAAGATGACAACGGAGATTGATGAGGGCAAAGGCACCATCGGCAAGCTGCTGAAGGATGAGACCCTGGCGAATAACCTGAGCCAGTCGGTAAGCAACGCTAATCAGCTTTTAGCGGACATCAATGCCGGCAAAGGGGGTTTGGGCATGATTGCCAAAGATCCCCAGTTTGCAGCCAGGCTGCGGGATACGGTAGACAAGCTCGATTCAGTCCTGAACCGAGTGGACAGCGGCGAAGGCACGATCGGCCAGCTGGTGCGTAATCCGTCCCTTTACAACAACCTCGACCAGTCTCTGACGGAGACGCGGGGGCTGGTTGCGGCGATCCGCGAGAATCCTAAAAAGTACCTGACCTTCCATGTGAAGATCTTTTGAACTGTATGAAGGCAGTTTCGATCCTCAGCGCTCTTTTCCTTAGCAGCTGTCTGGCCAAGGCACAAACGAACCCTCCGCCGCCCGAGCCCAAAGCCCCGACGAGCTTCGATTTGAGCGCCATTGATAAGACAGTCGACCCCTGCACTGACTTTTATCAATACGCCTGCGGAAACTGGCAGAAGAACAATCCGATTCCGCCCGATCAGGTCAAATGGGACCAGTTCGCCATGCTGCGGGAGAGAAACAACTGGCTGTTGTACCGGGAGCTGGAAGCAGCCGCGGAACCTAAAGCCAACCGGACGCCGCTGGAACAGAAGTATGGCGACTTCTACGCAGCATGCATGAACACAGAATTGGTGAATCAGAAGGGCGTCACGCCGCTCCAGCCCACGTTCGAGGCGATCGCCGCCCTGAGCGACAAGAAGCAATTAGGCGCGCTGTTGGCAACGCTCGAGATCCGGGACGGGGTCAGCGGGATATTCGCGTTTGGGGTGGGGCAGGACCAGAAAGATTCGCACCAACAGATTGCCGAAGCCGGACAGGCGGGTATCAGCCTCCCGGACCGCGATTACTATCTGCTCGATACTCCCCGAATGCAGAAAATTCGCCAGGACTATACGGCGCATGTGCGCAGGATGTTCGAACTGGCGGGAGACGCGCCTGAAAAAGCCACGGGCGAAGCCCAGGCCGTCATGGCCATTGAGACGGCGCTGGCGCAGGGTTCGATGAGCCGCACGGATTTCCGCGATCCGGCGAAACGCTATCACATTCTGACCCTGGTGGACTTGGAGAAGCTAACCCCGGACTTCGACTGGCAGTCTTATCTTCACGGGATCGATATGGGCGCATTTGAGACGCTGAATGTCACCCATCCGCAATTTTTTAGCACCGTGAACGCGCAGATCACGACACAGAGCCTGGATGCCTGGAAGAGTTATCTTCGCTGGCGCGCGCTGCACGATGCAGCCCGTTGGTTGTCGGACTCTTTTGTTGAGGAGAATTTCAAGTTCTTCGATTCCGGACTGCTGGGGCAGCAGCAAATGGCTTCCCGGTGGAAGAGGTGCACCCGAGCTACCGACAACGCGTTGGGAGAAGCCGTGGGTCAGGATTGGGTGAAGAAATACTTCAGCCCGGAGAAGAAGGAGAACATGCTCAAGCTAGTCGCCGCGCTAGAAGCCGCGCTCCGGCAGGACGTTGAGCAACTGCCCTGGATGTCGGAGGACACGAAGAAGAAGGCGCTGGAAAAGCTCGCCCTGATTCGCAACAAGATTGGTTATCCGGAACATTGGCGCGACTATTCCACGGTGGAGATCAAGCGCGACGACCTGCTGGGCGACATAGCCCGGGCCAACATCTTTGAAGACCGGCGAAATCTGAACAAGCTAGGCAAACCGGTAGACGAAACAGAGTGGTTTATGACGCCGCCGACGGTGAACGCTTATTATTCGCAGCCGTTCAACGACATCAACTTTCCCGCGGGTATCCTGCAGGCTCCTTTTTACGACTACAGCAAGGATGCCGCCGTCAATTTCGGCGGTATTGGCGTGGTGATCGGCCATGAGATGACGCACGGTTTCGATGACCAGGGGAGCAAATACGACGGCAACGGCAATGTGGTGGAGTGGCAGACTCCAGCGGACCGAAAGGCATTTACCGAGCGCACAGATTGTGAGGTCAAAGAGTATGGAGATTTCGATGCGGTGCCGGGGTTGAAGCTGAACGGCTCACTGACTCTGGGCGAGAACACTGCCGACAACGGAGGGCTGCGGCTGGCTTACATGGCGCTAATGGATACCCTGGCCAAGGAGGCTACACCGGCCAAGATCGACGGATATACGCCGGCGCAGCGCTTTTTCCTGGCCTTCGGCCAGGTATGGTGCTCGAACGTGCGCGAGCAGGCGGCGCGCAACGCTGTTCTGACGGACCCCCACTCACCCGGGAAATGGCGGGTGAACGGGGCCGTACAAAACTTTGACGAGTTCGGCAAAGCGTTCCAGTGCAAGAAGGGAGCGCCGATGTATCCGGAAAATGCCTGTCGCGTATGGTGATCGGCAGTTGAACGCCTGTCCGACGGATATACCACGTTCGCTGTGGCTGGACAGACTGGGCGATACTGCCAGCGGCCTGTGCAGAGATACAGCG
>JBARKD010000486.1:0-6382 GCA_049800615.1 Acidobacteriaceae bacterium
AATGGGACGTATTTCGAGCGCGAGCCTGGCCGCGGCGGCCAGCGCATCTCGGCGCACGGCCATCGGGGTCGAGCCAGAGTGCGCTTCCTGACCGTGAAAAGTAATGGCATGGCGCTCTACGCCTTTCGTCCCCAGCACAACGCCCAGGGGCAACCGCATGGCCTCGAGCACCGGTCCCTGCTCGATGTGCAGTTCGAGATAGGCGCTCGCGTGGGCGCGCTCGATGGCGGCATCCCCAATTTTCTCCACGTCGACCTGACATTGACGCAGAGCGTCCTCGAGGGAAATCCCATCGCGGTCAGTGCGGGCTCGATCGGCCTGGATGGTTTGTGTTCCAGCAAAAGCAGAGGAGCCAAAAAGACTGCGGCCGAAACGCGCCCCTTCCTCGTCAGCCCAGTCCACGAGGCGAACGGTGACCGGCGGGTTGCCCTTGAAGTCTTCCGCGATGCTGCGCAGGACTTCGAAGCTGGTCAAAACTCCAAGCGCGCCATCGAGCCAACCGCCATTGGGGACGGAGTCAAGATGACTGCCGAGAATCAGCGTTCGGTCGGATTCGCCGCGAAGCGTGGTCCAGGAATTTCCCGCGGCATCCAGGTGGTGTTCCACCGGAAGCTCCGCCAGCTTGTTCCGAAACCAGGTGCGCGCCTTGAGCCAGGTGGGCGTCCAGGCAATGCGCTGTGCCCCACGATCGTCGGCGGTCAGCGTGCGAAGCTGTTCGAGGTCAGAGATGGTTCTTTGCGGATCCAAAGGCATAAGGAAGCGCTCGGCGCCTTAGGTTCTAATCTAACCCATTGCTAGAACACGGTTGCCGGCGCTATACCATCAGGGTGCAGCTTCCTCGCAATCCGCCGGTTCCGCCGATGCTCGCCAAGCGAGTCAGTGAATTACCGGTGGGGAACTTCTGGGTTTTTGAGCCCAAGTGGGATGGTTTTCGCGCGCTGGTTTTCCGCGATGGCGACGAGATTCTGCTGCAGAGCCGCGACCAGAAATCGCTGAACCGCTACTTTCCCGAGTTGATCGACACGTTGCTTGCTCAGTTGCCACCCCGCTGTGTCCTCGATGGCGAGATCGTCATTGTTGCCAAAGGCGGTCTCAATTTCGAGTTGTTGCAGCTGCGGATCCATCCCGCCGCCTCGAGGGTTAAGCTGCTGGTGGAGCAGACGCCTGCTTCCATCGTCTTCTTCGATTTGCTCTGCCTGGGCGACCGGGATTTCGCCAACGAACGGTTTGAGGAGCGGCGCAAGCAGTTGGAGTCTGTGCTTAGCTCGGCATTGCCCCCATTGCACCTTACGCCCGCAACGCGCCAATGGACGGTCGCTACCGATTGGTTTCGCCGTTTCGAGGGAGCGGGCTTGGATGGTGTGGTGGCCAAGACGCTTGACGGAACTTACCAGCCGGACAAGCGGGTGATGCTCAAGGTGAAGCACGAGCGCGATTGCGACTGTGTGGTTGCCGGCTTCCGTTGGCACAAGCAAGGCGAGGGGGTCGTTGGCTCGCTGCTGCTGGGCCTGTACGACCATTCCGGCGCGTTGCAGCATGTGGGGGTGTGCGCCAGCTTTACCCTGCCGAAGCGCCGCGAGCTGGCGGAGTTTCTTGAGCCCTATCGAAGGGATGCGCTGGTGAACCATCCATGGAAGGGATGGGCCGATCTAAGCGGCGCCGGGAGTCGGATGCCAGGCGGCCAGAGCCGCTGGAGTCATGGCAAGGACCTCTCCTGGGAGCCGCTTCGCCCGGAGCTGGTGCTTGAGGTGGTATACGAGCACTTACAAGGCGGCCGCTTTCGGCACATGGCGCAGTTTCGCCACTGGCGCATGGACAAGAAGCCTAGAGACTGTACGTATGCTCAATGCGAAGTGGCCCCGCCACAGGAGCTCAGAGAGATTTTCGCGAGCGGCCGCTGAATTTTTGCCTCCATTCGCGGGTTGGATCGTCGTCCGGATCGGGGGTTTCCTGCGGCGGCCTCAGATCCTCGGGAACATGACGCAGATTCACGCGGATGCGGGTCCATGTAGACGATGAGCCGCGCATGGAATCCACCAGAACGTCATCGACGGCCAGAAGGGCTGCTGCCTCGGCGTACTTTGTTTTCCATCGCTCGAGGCCGGCCAGTGCATCCTCTTTGCTTGGAGAATTAGCGACCACCAGCAAGGGCATTTTCGTTCGCGGCGTCCTGGGTTGCGCGGCTCTTGGCACTTTCGCTGCAGCGGATTTGGCTTTGGATGGCTGGACGCGGGGCGCCTCGCCTTCCATCTTGCGGAAGTGGGGTGGCCAGGGCGCATCCCCGAAGCCCGCGGCTTCGTCTTTCGCGGCGAGTTCGAGCAGTCCCTCAAGCGATCCAGCGGCGGCATCCATACCGGCGTGGGGATCGCCTATTGCGGCAAAGCGCGCCGGCATCGTAAGCACGGTAAAATCCGCAGGCTCGCAGCCGGGCACCTCATCCCAACCGAGTGGCGCTGACACGCGGGCATCGGGCAGTGGGCGCACAGAGTAGGCCGAGCAGGTGGTGCGGTCCTTGGCGTTCTGGTTGTAATCGAGGAACACACCGTGACGCTCCTCCTTCCACCATTTGGAGCTGGCCAAGGCGGGAACCCGCCGTTCCACAGCACGAGAGAGGGCCAGTGCTGCGCGGCGCACCTCGGTGAAGGTCCAACGCGGCTCGATGCGTACGTTTACGTGGATCCCGCGCGAGCCGCTCGTCTTGGGCCAACCACGCAGGCCAAGCTCCCGCAGGAGCGAATTTACTTCGAGCGCGACCTGGCGCACCGTGGCCCATTCCACGCCCGGGCCGGGATCGAGATCTACCCGCAATTCGTCAGGGTGATCGAGATCGCTGGAGCGAACAGGATGGGGGTGGAGCTCAAGGCAACCCAGGTTGACGATCCAGGCCAGGCCCGCGGCGTCATCGACAACAATCTCTTCCGCGGTACGGCCGGAAGGAAAAGAGAGAGTGACGGTCCGCAGCCAGGAGGGGAGATCGCTGGGCGCCCTCTTCTGGTAGAACGCCTCCGCTTCGGCGCCGTTGACGAAACGCTTCAGGACAACGGGCCGGTCGCGAATTCCGCCAAGCGCGCCGGGGGCCAGCGAGAGGTAGTAGCGCACCAGATCGAGCTTGGTCAATTTGGTTTGCCGGGAAAAGTAGAGCTTGCCGGGATGCGTAACGCGGACTTCGCGCCCTTCGATTTGAAGCAGCTCCGGAGCTTCGTCTTTGCTCACGCCAACAGCCTACCAAACGGCTAGACGAAAGGAATCACGGCGACCACAGGATCTTTTTCCCCGATCAATTTGACCGGGTTGCGCAGCGGGCGTCCAAACGCGTCGAAGTGGATTTCCATCACGTCGCTGTCCTTGAGCTCGACGCCCTGGCCGAAGCTGAGCGAATGAGCGCCAAGGAAATGGATGTGAACATCTCCCGGGCGGCGATGCAACTCGAACTTGAAGTGATGGTGTTCCAGGTTGCGCAGGCTATGGGACATTTCTTCTTCGCCGCTGGCAATGGCTTGGGACCAGAATGCTTCGCCTGCTCTCCAGATCGTCACTGTGCCAGGCACAGTTTGGAAATCCGGGTTGACGACGAGCTCGGGCCCGATGGAGCAGGTACGTAATTTCGATCCTGCCAAATTCAGGTAGTTCTTCTTCTCGAAGCGATGGTCGGAGAATTCGTTGCCCTGCGCCATGCCGACGCGGTAGGGCCGCGCGTCGGGGCCTATCACGTAGAGCACTGCGATCTCGGCCTCTTCGCCGCCATCTTCCGCATACGAGGGGACGAGCAACGGCTCGCCGTGGGCGTGGACGGCGGAGCCATATCCCTTGTGAAACCACTCCGGAGCAACACCGATTTCTTCTTCAGCAGGCCGTCCCCGTTCCACGCCCCATTGGAACATCTTCATGCTGTCAGTAAGCTCCCGCTCCTTGACCATGTGCATGGACGCGCGGTCGCGCGCGCTTCCCAGGTGGGTTAATCCTGTGCCGGAGACGAGGCAGCGTGCGATCTCGTGGGGGTGATCGATGGGGGGCAGCAGTTTCCACTCCGCGTTGCCGGCATAGACCTGGTCGTAGTCGACAAGTTCCTCTGTGAAGTGGTTAGCCAGGAGATTGCCCAGCCGGCCGCTGTCCGCGATGGCTGCCTGAGCCAGGGCGTAGACGGAATCGAAGTCGCGCAAGAGGCGAAGCTTCGGTTCTTCCACAACGGCGACGCGGCGCGTTCCGTCTCCGTTTTTCAGTTGTACCAAGCGCATGTGATCCCGGCCCATTATTTCAGGTAATGAATTTCATGCGGTTTGCGTTCGTGGGAACAGGACAGGCTTGGTAGCGTTCTCCAAGACGGTAACGGTTGCGGGCGAATGTCCGGTAGGCTGCATCACGAAGGAATTTGGGCACCGCGCGCAGCAAATATCCCAGCACGCGCCAACGGCCGCCAAGCTCAAGCAGGATATTCACGGAGACATCGGATTGCGTCAGCAGCTGTTCCCGGTCAGTGGCGGCATCGACCGCCATGTAGATGCTGTTGCTCTTGAGAAGGGCGGCGCAGTTTATGCCATGGCGGTGGAAAACGGACGTAGCCACCTGCGATTCCTGCGGCGCAAAGCGAAAACGATCGCGATGGTCATGGCGGATGAGCCATTGCACGCTGCTGTGGCAAAAACCGCATTGCCCGTCGAAGAGAAGCAACGGGCGACCACCCAGTTGTTCTCTCAGTTCTTCCTGCGTTGCCATGGCTCCTGAGCTCATAGATCCTTTGCATCCATGGTACAACCAGCTTCTAGTACGCCTGCTTCTAGTAGGCTTGCAGCGATTGGAGTTGGTTATGAAAGTAGCTGTCATTACCGGAGCGGCCCAGGGGATCGGCCGCCGTACCGCTGAGTTGTTTGCCGGCGCCGGCTATTCTCTTGCCCTTTTGGACCTGCAACCCTGCACCGCCACCCTGGCTGCTGTGGGGAAAAGCGGCGGCGAAGGGGCGGATTTTACCGGGGACATCTCCGACGAAGTTGTCGTGGAGCGCATGGCGGAAACGATAGGCAAGCGGTGGGACCGCGTGGATGTGCTGGTAAATAACGCCGGCATCAGCTCGATCTCTCCGGCGGAGACGACCGACGCGCGCACCTTTCGCCGCGTTCTCGAAGTAAACCTGGTAGCGCCCTTTCTGCTGGCACAGGTTTTTGGAAGGAAGATGCTGGAGCAGCGGTCCGGCTGTATTGTGAACGTCGCGTCGATCGCCGGTCTTGCCGGGATCGCTGACCGCGCAGCCTACAATGCATCCAAGCATGGATTGATTGGGCTGACGCGCACGCTGGCTGCGGAGTGGGGTGGCCGCGGCGTGCGCTCGAATGCTGTGTGCCCGGGGTGGGTCAAGACGGAAATGGATGCCGCCGATCAAGCGGGAGGCACTTACACGGATGACGACATCATGGGCGTCAACCCGATGGGCCGTTTCGCTTCACCGGACGATATTGCGAAGGCTATTCTCTTTCTGGCGGACCCGGCGCAGAGTGGTTTTGTGAACGGCCACGCGCTGGTGGTGGATGGTGGATGGACCAGTGACGCCAGCTGGCAAAGCCTGCGTATGCGTCATCGCTAATTTTTATTCGACCAGGCGCAGGACTCTCTCCACTTGCTCCCGCAGCTCCGCTACTTCCTGACGGAGTGCGGCAACCTCGGCTTCCAACTGGGCGGTTGCGCCGCCGGCAGGCTCCGCCGTCCTGGGGGCGAGGAAGGCCTCCGTGACTTCACCGGAGAGAAGATGAGCATAGCGAGCCTCCTTCGTCCCAGGCTGGCGGGGCAGTATCACAGCCAGCGGTGGTTCACGCTGCATGAGCCGCTGCAGGGTCGCCTGCACATCGTTTAACTCGTCGAAACGGTACATGCGCTCGGTTCTTCCGCGCAGCTCGCCGGGCGTCTGCGGCCCGCGCAGCAGCAGAACACACACCATTGCAATCTCCCCGCGAGTGAAGTTAAAGACTTCCTGGATGCGGTGCTCGTACTTGGCAACGCGGCTTTCCGTGCCGCGCGCGGCGGCGGCTAGTCCGTGGTCTTCCAATTCGTGCAGGGCCTGGCGGATTTCATCCTCATCCAGGTTGGTCACTGGCTCGCGGTTATTTTTTTGGTTGCAGGCATTGAGCAGTGCGTTCAGAGAAAGAGGGTAATCCTCGGGGGTGGTGATTTCTTTTTCGACCAACGATCCAAGCACACGAGCGGCCGTGGGGGAGAGCTTTATCGTCACGGCTTCCATACTATGTCAGATTGAGTTGAGAAAGCTGTCCCTTCTCACCACAGTAAAAGCAACCCGGGCGCATAACATGTCTCGTGGGAAAGCTGTTCTTTCTCGCTCCACTGAATTGTCGTCTCGACCGAAGCGTACCCGGATTTCCTGTCACGCCGCGCCGGA
>JBARKD010000487.1:0-12560 GCA_049800615.1 Acidobacteriaceae bacterium
GTGACGACGTTTCCGTTGGCATCTTCCACCGCGACTTGCACCGCGGGTGTGATGGCAGATCCCGCCTGGGTATTAGAGGGCTGTTGAGAAAATGCAAGCTTTGCCGGCGAACTCGATGCACTGATGGTAAAGCTGGTGCTGGTAGCCGCGGTGAGCTTCGGGCTGCTTGCCAAAAGAGTGTCTCCGCTTCCAGCGGTGCTAACCGACAGGTTGCTGAAGGTCGCAATCCCGTTCTGAGCGGTGGCAGTCAACGTTCCTTGCAAACCGTTGCCGCCTGCAAGGGAAAGAGTGACCTGGTTTCTAGCGGAAGTGACGACATTTCCCCTGGCGTCTTCCATCGCCACCCGCACCGCCGGCGTAATGGTGCCCCCCGCCCGGGTACTAGAGGGCTGTTGCACATAGACCAGCCGTGACGCAATGCTCTGCGCGGCGATGGTCAATGCTGAAGATGCAACTGGGCTTTCGGATCCATTTAGAACTGCAATTGCCTGCACCATCGAAGTGGCGGATATCGAAATGGGTCCCGCATAAGAAGAGGATGAAGTCGTCGGAACCGTACCGTCTAGTGTGTAGTGGATGATACTCGCAGCCGTGGAGTCGCTGATAGTTACCTGCTGCGGGCCGGTATAAGTGCCGGTGGTTAAGGAAATAGCGGGCGTAGCAACCTGGGTGCTAAGGGTGAGAGTCCAGTCGGGGGGAGCGGCCTGCAACGTTGGCTGAAAGGGAGTTTCGC
The DNA here is from genome assembly GCA_049800615.1 of Acidobacteriaceae bacterium. GTDB lineage: Bacteria > Acidobacteriota > Terriglobia > Terriglobales > Acidobacteriaceae > PALSA-350. The sequence continues at coordinate 734 of JBARKD010000487.1, forward strand.
CTGCGACGAGGCCGTAGATGGCGGCGACATTCGTTTCCGGATTTAGGGCAACATTAATGGCTGCCGTGATGGTATCGCTCGGGGTCCTTCCTCCCGGAGGCGTGGCAACCGAGAACAAGAGGCCGCAGGCGCTGCCATCGCCGGCTGTGCCTCCGGAAGAGCCTGCGCAGTGGGCAAGAACGTCGGCAAGAGTGTAGAGCTTAGAGCTATCAGCAAAATAGGTGCTTCCTTGCGGGGTACCAGGCGAGCTGCCCTGGGAAAGGTCGATGAACTCCGGCACGCTCGATACTGCGCTCAAAAAAGCGGTGTCGCCTGCCGCGGAGCCAACATTCGTGGGGCTGGTCATGTATTGCGCAAGGGGCCACACGGAGCCCACTGTAGTGACCTCGTTGACGGCGATAGGGGCATCCGAAAGCTGGTTGCAAGAGCCGAGCATCGCCATCAATGCGATGGCGTTGTTGCCGCTGGAAGACCTGCCTGGGTTGCCCCCGCGGGCTACCACAAAGAGCTGCGAAGAGGTAGAAGGGCACTCATAGTTCGCGGGTATGGAAAACTTGCCCTCGCTGTCGGACTGTATCGGACTTCGAAGTAAGGGCACAGCCGCTGAGCCGTTGCCTTTGGTGCCCGCCGCGTAGAGTTGAATCTGCGCTCCAGTGACTATTCCACGGCCGCCGTACACGCTTCCCTCAACGATGGTGGATGGCGTGAAGGCACCGGCCGATCCAGAAAACCCACAACCAGTCAAGGTTACGAATGTGGCAATCGCAAGGAGCACACCCAAGACTACCAACCCCGGTGTGCCCGCACACATTTTGCCGCCAAAAATGTTCGCAAGAAGTCTCATGGCCAAGCCAACGATTTGATATTGAGACGTAATCGTGACTTTGGGACAGTAAAAAGTAATCTTCTTGTGTGACTGAAGTTATGAGTACCAAAATGGGATAAGAAAACGTTTCAGGATAAGTTCACGTCAATTTTAGATTCAGTACAACCTTAGTGGACTTGTCGCGTGCCGGACTATTTGCTAACTCATCTGAAAGCAACTTATCGCTATCTGGCTGCAAGCACCGAACGAGATGACAAAGAATGAGCCGGCCAGGCGCTCATGTATAGAAACAGTTATTGTTTCAGGTGTGATCACCCGTGTTCCCTCAACCCATCAGCAGTTGCCCCTTCCCGCCCAACCAGCGCGGCCTACCACCTGTCTTCGGTTGAATCCGATCCGTCCCCGCGCCGCTCTCCGCTTCCCGCGTCAGCAGGGCATCCCCTCTTCGCCGGCCTAACCCGTATTTGGCGCAAACGGCATCGACCATCAATGCAATGCGCTTGCTGTACGCCTGAGAGACGAAGGCATCGCTGTCGAAACGCTGCCGGTACATCACTTCGAGTTCAGGGAAGTGCTCCCGAATAAACGCCAGATACACGCCCTTGGAGCACGGCTTAAGAAACAGTGGTTGAGCGGAAAAGAAGCTCGCCCCAGCAGCCTGTGCGCGCTTCGCCATCCCGTCCAGGGCTTTGCCGGTGTCCGTCAATCCGGGCAGCAGCGGGGAACACAAAATGCCCACCTTGAGTCCCGCATCCCGCAGCCGTCTCACCGTCCGCAGCCTCAGATCGGGCCGGGGCGCCCTTGGCTCGAGCAATCGCGCCAGGTCCGTCCGCGGGGTGGTTATGGTCACGTGCAGCACCAGCGTATTTCTCTCCGCGACCTTCTTAAGCAGAGGAATATCCCGCTCGATCAGCGTTGATTTGGTGACCAGCCCAATCCGTAATCCCTCCTGTCTCGCCAGCACATCGAGCAAAGATTGCGTTACCTTCTCCCGCCTCTCGGCGGGTTGATAGGGATCGGTCGCTGTGCCCAGGGCGATCTCCTCCCCGGGACGAACCTGCCGCAGCTCCTGCTCGAGCAGCCACGCCGCATTCTCCTTGACAAAAATCCTCTTCTCAAACGCTTCTGGGGGAAGCTCCATGAATTCGTGGGTGTAGCGGGCATAGCAATAGCGGCAGGCAAACTCGCAGCCGCGATAGGGGTTGATGCTCCAGGCAAACCACATTCCCCGCCGGGAGACGCTCCGGTTGAGAATCGATCGGGCCTTCAGGAAGCGGAACTCGATCTCGTGTCCTTCTCCCGCGGAAGAAGAATTCGCAGCCATCCTGGCTATGCCGGTTAAGGAAGCCGAACCGTCCGGAGCCGGAGTTTCCTGCAGGATAGGGAATAGATCCAGAGTTTGCCGATGCGCTTGCATATTCGCCTTTTATTCGCCTCACCCGTCCACAGTACTCCGGCTCGGAATTGAGGTCAAGCGCCGCCGATGCGATCAGATCGGAAAGGTGGATCAGGATTCGCGGCGCTCGAGCCGCAGCCGGACTCCGCCCCTGGGCCGGAGCGAGATTGCCGGCCACAAAGGCAGCTCGGCAGGGGCTCCCTGGGGAAGCGAAAGCCTCCAGTCGCGGACAATCGAGGCCAGAATCAGGACTCCCTCCATCCAGGCCAGGCCTTCGCCGATGCACTGGCGTGTGCCGGCGCCAAAAGGGAAGTAGCTGAAACGCGGCCGGCGCGATTTGTTTTCTTCAGAGAAGCGCCGCGGGTCGAATTCCATCGGGCGCTCCCAGAACCGAGGGTCGCGGTGAGCCAAAATCTGAGGGGCTAACAGGATCGCCCCCTTCGGTATGACTGTGCCCCGGTACGAGTACGCTTCGACCGCCGTGCGGGCCGTCACCCAGACCGGAGGATAAAGACGGAGCACTTCCGCGAAAACCTGAGCCGCATACCCAAGCCTGGGGTAGTCCTCTGCGCAAGGCATGCGCCGGTCGAGAACGGCGCGGCACTCCTGGTGAAGCTTCTCCTGCACCTCGGGGTTGCGAGCCAGCTCCCACAAGGCAAAACTCAATGCGTTGGCCGTGGTCTCGTGACCTGCAAGCATGACAGTTACGCATTCGTCCCGCACCTGCCGGTCGCTCATGCCGCCCGTGCCCTCATCGTTGTCGACCGCGGCCAACAACATCGATAGCAGGTCGCCGCGATCGCGGGGATCCTTGCGGCGCTCCGCGATCATGCCGTAGATCAGGGAATCGAGATAAGCCTGCCCGCGTCGGATCCGCGTGACCGCAGGGAGGGGAAGTCGCAGAGCGAGCTCAGGGAAAGGCATAAAGGCAAGAAACAGAAATCCCATGAAGGAGTCCACCGCCTCGGCGATCTCGTGCACCTCTGCTTCCACGTTGGTATCAAAGAGCGCCTTGCCCACGATCCTCAGGGCCAGCAACAGCATTTGCGGCTGCAAGTCGACCACCGTCCCGCTTTCCCATCGCGCGGTCATCTCCGCCGCAAAGCCGGAGATCACCTGTCCGTAAGCGGCGATGCGCAGGCGATGAAAAGCCGGCTGTGCGAGGCGGCGTTGGCGTAAATGGAGTGGGGCCTCGCTGGTAAGCAGTCCTTCGCCAAGAACCAGCTTGGCCCGTTGCATGACGAGCCCGCGATGGTGACGGGCGGCATCACGCAACAACACGTCTTCGATCAATTCGGGGTGGTTGAATTGGAAGATATGCCGGCTGAGCCCGGTGAAGTGAACGAGATCGCCGAACCGGCGGGCATTGCTGAGCATGAAACCGGCGGCTGTCGAACGAAAAACTTCGCCGGTCAGAAGACGTTTAGCAAAGCCCGGCCCATCGGGAAAGCGGCCGCGAATCGATATTTGCGGCGGCGCCATCCCGGCTGCGAGGGGAGTAGTCACACTACGAGTCTAGAACTTGTCGGGCGGCAACGCTTTTTGAGGAAATGAAACTCGATCTGCCACAGGGAAGGTGGCCAATCAATGCTCCTGGCCATCGGCCCTCGGAGCGCGCACCGCGTATTCATTTCCGGGCTGCGTTACCGGGTTTCGCACCTCTCCCAGGCGCGCGGTCACGGAGCCGTCCTGCACGCGGCGGCGAAGCCCGATCAGCGTTTCCTCCTTGTCGCGGGCGTATTCCGCGGCGAGGCGCGTGAGCGCATGGGTCACAATATCGCTGTGGTGCAAGTTCTGCATTTCCGGATCGCGGCGGAAGTTCAACCACAGACGGTGAACCAGCTCCACATCATCCGCGCGTAATGACGGCGCGTGAGGACCGATGTGGAAGGACTCGGCCTCTCCATTGGGAAAGACAACGTAGAAAGTGATCTGTTTTTTTGGCTCCGGCAGCGCCTCCCACGCCTGGCCTACACGATAAGCCTGCTCGTGGGCCGACATCTTGCTCGAGAGGCCCGACACTACGGCGGCCGCTTCGAGAGAATTCGCGGTTTGCACCAGGGCGGCGAATATGTCGCCCGCCGGCACCACCAGTAGAGAGATGTGCTTGCCAAAGCTCTCGGCTACAGAAACCGCCTTGGTAAACAGCATCTGTTCGTATTCGCTGAAAAGCTGATCGGTGGTAGCGAGCAATTCCGGACCGCCGGCGCCCACCATGCGCGCCGTCAATACGACCACGTCCTGGTCCCCGGTGTTGGTGCGTGCCAGGGTCCACTTGAGGGCAAACGGATTGGTGGCGTCGCGCATGGTCACCACCACGCACCCTGGGTTGATTTGCAGCGCCTCCCGGCCTATCGAGTCCTCGTGCTCGAGTTGGAAGTGCTCTTTCATTTGTATTTCGGTGGTCGTCCTGCGCCGCCGGTTATCGCGTTCCGAAATGGTGAAAATGATGAAGAAAGCCGTGGCAAACAGAAGTCCGCTGAGGGTGGCCACCGATTTTGTGAACAGGTTTACCAGCGCCGTGGTCAGCAGCGTCATGAAAACCGATATCAGCCCAATCGGGACCTCCCGCTTGCCAATGCGCAGATTGGGAGGGACCTTCCAGCCGCGCTCACCCTTGTACTTCCAGCGCAGCACCAGCATGGCAAGGCTATTGAAGGTGAAGCTCCAGATCACCCCAAAGGCGTAGGCTTCACCGAGCGTGATCACATTGCCGCGGCTGGCGACAATGGTAAAGAGCTGCATCACCACCACGAGGTTCACGATGCGGTAGCTGGTGCCGAACTTGCGTTGTGGCTTGCGGAACCAGTCGGTGAGCACGCCGTCTTCGGCAATGCGCATGAGCACGCCGGTGGAACCGATGATGGAGGTGTTGACTGCGCCGGAGAGAATCAGGAACCCGACCAGCACCACAAACACGCGGAATACGATCCGCAGAACCTGCGGACCTACCATGTACATCGCCATGCCGGCGATCAGGTTGTCGCGGTATACCGGCACGCGTACGGAATCAGGAATCAGCATCACCGCGAGCAGCGATCCCAGGCCGGTAAACAGAAAGCTGTAAATCGCGATGACGATCGCGGCGCGTTTCAGATTTTTGAGCTTGGGGTGCTCAATCTCACGATTTACCTGGGCAAGGGTTTCTTCGCCGCTCATGGCCAGCACAGAATGGCCGAAGGCCATGATGATGCCGAACAAGCCGAGCATGGAAGGCAAATTGGTGTACTTGAGAAAGCCAAGAGCGTCCTGGCTGAAGTGCAGGTTTGCCGGTGTGGGCCACGGCGGAAGGCTCGCCCCTGTATGGACGGCCGAAAAAATGCCCCAGGTAAGCAGAATGACCACCATGACAGTGGTGACCTTCATCACTTCCAGGGCCTTGTCGCTCGATTCCTCAATGCCTTTCAGGTTCTGCCACCAGTAGTACACGGTGACGAGGACGGCAAAGGCGGCCGCACAGAAGTTCATGGGGAGCTGCGGCGCCGTGTGGTGCCCGCTGAGCATTGCCGCGGGCAGCCAGTTATGGGCTGCCGCAACCGACAGCAACTCATTCAGCAGGCTGGTGATGTATTGTCCCGCGGAAACCCCGGAAATCGGGCCGGTGAGAATGTAATCGAACATCAGCGCGGAAACGCTGAGCTTGGCGAAGGTCCCTCCCAGAGCCTCCTTCACCACGCGATATACTCCTCCGCGCGTGAACATGGAGCAGCTCTCCACGTACACGGCGCGCACCGCAAAGGAGAACAGCATCACGCCCAGAATGAACCACGGAGCTGATTTGCCCACGGCCTCTTCGGCAATTCCACCCGCGTAGAAAGCCGAGGAGCCCAGATCGTTCAGCACCACCGCGGCGGCGCGCCAGAACGAAATGAACGTCAACATCACCGAGGAGGCGACTACCAGTTTTACTCGGCTGGAGGGCAGGGATGGCGCTTTTCTTGTTTGCTCGGAAGCCATTCGATATGGGCCAGCGTGCTAATTCCGCGACGCGAGACGGGTGCGGTTGGTACCGAAGCCAGACCTGAGTCTATGTTGGTTGCCGTTTAGCGTCAACGACTCACTCGCCCACTAACAACTGGAGATCTTCGACAAAACTGATCGCAACTACGACCGCCGATCCAGCGATTCCAGTAAGGAAAACCACCTCAAAGAGACGCATGAAAAACAGCGCAATCAGCATAGATATTGATTGTAGCGCTTTCTCCATCTCGTAGTATGCAAGAGTCTGATTTCAAGAGAGTTGAAAAGATAAGGGTGGTATGCTCCGGCCATGGGAAAACTAGCTCGGCACGCCTGGCTGCTGGGAATTTTCTCCGCCGTGCTGCTTTTGCTGCCTTTTTCGATCGTCGGTCCGGTCCCATTCTGGCGTACTTTCTTTGCCTGGGTGGCGTTTGTGCCTCTGTTCTGCGGGTTGCTGGCGGCCAGGAATCTAGAGGCCCCCAAAGCACTGCTGCGTGCAACCCTGGCCGCCTATCTCATGGGCTTCCTCTGGTTTACCGCCAACTGCTACTGGATTTACCAGACCATGCGCTACTACGGGGGCCTGCCCCCGCTGATTTCGGCCGGCATACTTATTCTCTACAGCCTGGTGCTGGGCCTTTATTTTGCCGCCCTCGGTTTTTTGTTGTGCGCCACGGCGAAGCTGTTTCGCAACCCGGCTTACGCCCTGGCGGCTGCCCCGTTTTTCTGGGTAGCGCTGGAGTTGCTCTCTGCCCGGTTGACCAAGGTTCCCTGGGACTTGCTGGGCTATTCCCAAATCGATAACTTTTTGTTGACCAGGATGGCTCCCTACACGGGAGTGTACGGGCTCAGCTTCGTGCTGGTTGCGGGCAACGCGCTGGTCGCGTGGGGCGTGCTCGCGGCGGCGCAGAGACGCCGTTTCGCCATCCTGGCGGGCGGCGTGGTGCTGGTGGTGTTGTTGCAAAACGGCGATCATTTTGTCCCGAGCCAGGCGCCGGTTTCGGCCACCGCCGTGCTACTGCAGCAGAATCTCAATGTCGACGAGGACAATCGATGGCCTGACGATGACTATGAACGACACGTGAACCAGTTCATCAGGCTCAGCATGCATACCTGCGGTCCCTTTCTTGCAGGCATACCCAATCTCACCGCCTATCTGGTCACTCCCGATTGCCCGGAGAGACCCGTCACCCCTGGAGTGATCGTGTGGCCGGAGTCGCCGGCTCCGTTCTACGATAAGGATCCACGGCTGCTGAATGCCTTACAGACGCTGGCGCGTTCCATGAGTGCGCCGGTCATCGCTGGGACAACCTCGCTGGACCGTCATGGCGCGGGCGCGGACATGTATAACTCCGCCCTCTTTGTCAGCGCTGCTGGGACGGTCGCAGGCCGCTACGACAAAATTCACCTTGTTCCCTGGGGTGAGTACATCCCGTACAAGAATTTCTTCTCTTTCGCCAAGAACCTCACGCAGGAAGCGGGAGACATGACGCACGGCTGGCGGCGGGTAGTCTTCGCGTCCGATGGCCACACCTTCGGTGTCTTCATCTGCTATGAGGAGATCTTCGGCGATGAGATACGGCTGTTTGCCAAGCGCGGAGCGCAGGTCCTGGTGAACATCTCCAACGATGGATGGTACGGCGATACCTGCGCACCCTGGCAGACCCTCAACATGTCGCGGATGCGCGCGGTCGAAAACCGCCGCTGGCTATTGCGCGATACCAACACCGGCATTACGACCATCATCGACCCGTTTGGGCGGCTCACGGCGAGCGTGGAGCGTCATACTCTTACTTCGTTAGCTGCGAGGTACGGCTATCGCAGCGACGTCACCTTCTACACCGCGCATGGGGACGTCTTCGCCACGGCATGTGGGATAATGAGCGTGGGGATTGTCGCTGTGATGGGATGGATTCGCCTGCGGCGCAACTGAAGAATCATGTTGAACGAGCTGGAATTTTCGTACGCTCCGGTGCGCGACAAAGTGCGCGATCTTCGGGAGTATCTTTGACCGCGAACGCCTCGACAGGGAACTGGCCGCCCTGGAATCCAAACTTTCCGATCCCGCTGTCTGGTCCAACGCGGCTCAGTCCCAAACGCTGATGCGCGAGCGCAAGCGCCTGGAAGGGCAGCTTGCCATGGAGACCGAACTGGTCCGCCGCTCGGAGGACATTGACGCTTATTTCGAGCTGGCTCGCGAAGGCGAATCCATTGAAGCTGAATTGGAGAAGGAGATCCAATCGTTCGGCGAGTTTGTCGAGCAGCTGGAAACCCGGACCATGCTCTCGGGCGACACCGATCCGTTGAATGCCATCGTGACCGTGCATCCCGGCGCGGGCGGTACAGAATCGCAGGACTGGGCTGACATGCTCTTGCGCATGTATCTGCGCTGGGCGGAACGTCACGGATTTAAAACAGAAATCAACGACTACCAGGATGGCGAAGAAGCAGGCATCAAGTCGGCTACGTTCACGGTGACCGGGGAATTTGCCTTTGGCCAGCTTGTGGGGGAAACCGGCGTTCATCGCCTGGTGCGCATTTCGCCTTTCGACCAGGCAAAGCGGCGCCACACTTCCTTCGCCAGCGTTTTTGTCTCTCCGGAAATCGACGATTCCATCAACATCGACATCAAGCCGGAAGATCTGCGCATTGACACCTATCGTTCCGGGGGCAAGGGTGGCCAGCACGTCAACACCACCGATTCCGCGGTGCGCATTACCCATCTGCCGACGAACATCGTGGTCCAGTGCCAGAACGAGCGCTCGCAGCACAAGAATCGCGAGAAGGCGATGAAGATGCTGCGTTCCAAGCTCTACGAGTACGAGCTGGAGAAGAAGAAACAGATTTCGAAGAAGCTGGAAGACTCGAAGCTGGATATCAACTTCGGCTCACAGATTCGCTCGTATGTATTGCAGCCGTACCGGATAGCCAAGGATGTCCGGACTCGGGTGGAAGTCGGCGATGTGGACGGAGTGCTCGATGGCAACCTGGATCCGTTCATTCGCGGATATCTCATCATGCGGCGCAACGGCGGCGAGGCGCCCGCGGTCGAGGATGCGCTCGAGGTCGAGTAAGCATCCAATCCCTCATGAATGAACCTGAGACCATTCGCACCATCCTGGAAAACGCCAAGACCATAGCCGTGGTGGGGCTTTCCGACAACCCTCAGAGGCCTGCATTTCATGTCTCCAAATACATGCAGCAGGAAGGCTACCGCATCCTTCCCATTCATCCCGATGCCAGCCAGGCTTTAGGGCACAAGGCTTATCCTTCTCTCGACGCTGCGTACGCGGCGGACGGATCAATCGACCTGGTGAATGTCTTTCGTGCCTCCGAGTATGTCCCGGAGATTGTCAAGGACCTCATGCGGCTCAAGATCCCGTATCTCTGGTTGCAGGAGGGCGTGTGTCATCCGGAAGCGGTCAAGTGGGCGGAGGAAGACGGCATTCTGGTCGTCATGGACCGCTGTATCTACAAGGAACACGCCCGCTTGGAGCAGGTCAGCAGCTGACCGCGCGGGCTTGGCGTCAGGGCACGACTCGGGTGTTGTATCGGCTCATATGGTTTCGCCGGGTGTTCCAGCCTTCGCATTCTTCGCGAAGGTTGGGATAGCACGGCGGCGGCAAACTTGGATTACGGAGTCAGCGGCGGATTCAGTGCCGGGAACTGCCGCTGGTGCCAATACGGGTAGGGAAGATTCTGTTTGCTGGCCGCGTCCAGCCTGGCTACCTGCGCCGCGGTTAAATTCCAATCAGCGGCGGCCAGATTTTGGCGAAGCTGGGTCTCATTCCGCGCGCCGATGATGATGGTGGCCACGGTCGGCCGCTGCAGTAGCCAGTTCAAGGCCACCTGTGGCACTGGCTTGCCGGTCTCAGCGCCTACTTCCTCCAGAGCATCGATGACCTTGTACAGATGCTCGTCGTCCATTTGCGGACCCTGAGCAGCGGTTTTGTGCAGGCGGCTGTCCGCCGGCAGGGGATGCCCGCGGCGAATCTTGCCTGTCAGCCGACCCCAGCCAAGAGGGCTCCACACCAGGGCGCCAACACCCTGGTCCATACCCAACGGCATCAGCTCATGCTCATAGTCGCGCCCTATCAGGGAGTAGTAGACCTGGTGACCTACATAACGCGCCCAGCCATATCGATCCGATACCGCCAGCGATTTCATCAGATTCCACCCCGAAAAATTGGAGCATGCAATATAGCGCACCTTTCCGGAACGGACCAATGTATTCAGCGTGTCCAGGGTCTCTTCCACCGGCGTGAGGGCGTCGAAACCATGCAAATGGTAGATGTCGATGTAGTCGGTTCCGAGGCGCTTGAGGCTGGCCTCGCAGGCATGCACGAGATGGAGTCGCCCTGACCCTAAATCATTTGGACCATTGCCCATGGGAAAGGTAGCCTTGGTCGAGATCAGCACCTTGTCGCGCCGGCCGGCGATGGCCTGCCCGAGAATTTCTTCTGATCGCCCTTGCGAGTACACATCGGCGGTGTCGAAAAGATTCACTCCCGCATCGAGACACAGGTCGACCAGGCGCGTTGCTTCGGCCACGTCCGTCGCCCCCCATGCTTTGAAAAAGTCGCCTTCGCCGCCAAATGTCGCTGCCCCGAAGCAGAGCACCGGCACCTGTAATCCTGAATGTCCGAGCCGTCTGAATTCCATAGGCAAAGCATAAACGATGGCAGAACGCTTGTTGATTTGAAGGCGGGGCTGAAGCCCCGCCCCTTCAAAACAAAAGAGTCACAGGTTCCCAGGATGACAATCATGTCGCAACAATAGGCCACATAACGCCTGAAGCCCGAATAGCACATGGGCATAAGGCGTCGCCTGCATAGGCACATGTATTCGCGTGCTATGTCCGTTCCGAACGATGGCGCATGGCCAGGCAGAAAACCAGCGAGTCCGTATACAAGTTCTTGGCGGTACACGATGACGGCGTAGAAATTCGTGTGGCAGACCACTCTTGCCGTGTGTGACACAGAGCTTCAGCCTACGATCCTCTGTGACCTAACGAATGCCGATGAGAAGACCGGCGCTCATCCCGATGGATTGCTGATGGCCTCCCGCAAAGCTGTAATCATAGGCCGGTTCGAGATACCAACCGAAGCGGTGTTTGCCCGTCGGCCAGAACATAAAATCACCTGCGGCCTCTCCCGACACCGAATTGCTCACCTTGCTGTTCTGACGGAGATGCACCCATTCGGGGCCGACGCCGAACATAAACTCCGCTTTCTTTGAGAGTGTCCACGGTTTTTTGAAGAGCAAGTCAGTGTCCCATTCCGTTGCGTTGTGCGTGTAGAACGGAGATACGCCTGCCTCCAGTTCCAGCCAGTTTTCAATCGGCGTGACTTCCGCCGCGAGGTTCGGCGCGAACGTGGCTGCGCCGCCACTGAAGTTCCAGTTTGTGGATGCGCCAAGTTCAAGAATGGCGATGGGGTCTTTGTCTTCTTCGGCTTGCTGAGAATGGCCGGAAGACGTTGGCGTGGAAATTTGCGCGTTCAGAGATAACGAGAAAAACAAGAACAGGCACGCTCGCGGGAGCGTGAATCCATGGGGACGCATCGGTGTCTCCAGTGTAGCTTTTGGGGGCTGTGTGTCTGCGGATGGAAAATATACCCTCAGCGGCTGAACAGGCTGCGGAAAAA
>JBARKD010000488.1:0-5823 GCA_049800615.1 Acidobacteriaceae bacterium
TGCAATCCTGTTGTCTGCTGCAACTCTGTCCAGCAGATCGCGCGATACATAATAGTGTAGATAGTCGAATGGGCCTGCAGCCCACATCTCCATCGGCTTCATAAGATCGATTACCGTTGTTGCGAATGCGATCGAATGAGAGACGCTGACTTCTTGTCCGGCGATTCGTGCGCGCCACCGGTCAACCGGAGTTGGAGCTAAAGCCACGCAAATGAGAATGGCCCGGTCCTCAGGATAGGCCGGCGCCCGCTGCATCTCCATCGATCCACCCTTGAGCCTGGTGAGGGCGAAGTCGGGCATGCCGGACACATTCTTGAGGGAGCAATCATAGAGCGGTGTCCGGAAGATCTCGGCTAGATTGGCGCCGTAGAACTTCCGGTCGTGGTCCGGACGTGTCAACAGCGACTTCGTGCGAATATCTTGCTTGCGAGCCACGCCCAACTCCGTTCGCGCAACAGCCTCAATATAAAACAGCTAGAAAGGGCGCGTCCACGTTCCTCCAAAGGCGCGGAGTAGTTCAACACCGGAAGTGGCTCTCAGCGAGCGCATTATCGCCGAGGCGCTCATACAAATCTCAGGCGAAGAGCGCCGTACTAACCGATTGGTAAACAGAATCCCCCTTTCAGGGGCTTATTGTTCGAACTAAAGACCGCGGAGGGCCGTCATAAAGCTCTTGATCTTGCGGGTCGATGAAGATTTTCCGGATTTCAGGTTACGCTCAATGCACAGTCCAGAGAAGAAAGACAACACCATCTCCGCAATCGTTGAAGGAGCCATCTTGGTTTTCTCCGCTTCTATATTCATCGCGAGAAGGCGCTCCAATTGTGCCCGATTCTCCGTCACAATCCCATAAGCCTCATCTGGAAGGATGGCGAACTCTCGCATCGAGTTGACGGAAAAACACCCCTGCTGTTCCTCCTTGTTGAGAGGACCATTCTTGAGGAAAATTTCGATGTTCTTCCAGCCAAGAGGCTCCTTGGTGAGAAGTCCCCTCTTACCCTGGCTCTCAAGGTAGTGGCGCAGACACGCTACAAAGAGATCTTCCTTGTCTCTGAATTCGTTGTATAACCCTGACTTATTCACGCCCGTGGCTTGTTCCAATTCCTGGAGGGTGGTATTCGCGAACCCGTGCTTCCAGAAGACAGGCATTGCCTTCTCCAACACTTCCTCGCGGCTAAAATTCTTCGGGCGCCCCATGGACCCATTATCCGATAAAGAACTAACTAGTTCAATATCTTTGCATCCTCGCCAAGTCCACATCATCGTATAGAACTGAATGGTTCAGAACGGTCCGCGACGATCGGTATTCCGAGAATGAACAAGGAGACTCCATGTCTAAGTTAGCGAAGAAAGTAGCACTCGTTACCGGCGGTTCCCGGGGCATTGGTGCAGCAATTGCCAAGCGGCTGGCAGCCGACGGAGCAAGCGTAGCCATCACGTATGCGAAGGACAAAGGCGCGGCCTCCGCCGTAGTGAAAGCGATTGAACTTACTGGTGGAAACGCCATCGCCATTCAGGCGGACGCGGCCAACGTCGAAGCAGCCAAGGGTGCGGTCGAAAAGACGGTCTCTACGTTCGGTCGACTCGATGTGCTCGTGAACAACGCCGGCACGGCGATTCCCAAGCCGTTCGAGGAGTCGACGCAGGAGGAGATGGATCGCGTGCTCGACATCAACATCCGTGGCGTATTCGCAACCACCCAGGCGGCCTTGAAACATATGAAGGATGGTAGCCGCATCATCATGGTCGGTTCGGCGGTGGGCGAGCGCGCAGTTGCGCCCGGGCTCGTCCCCTATGCAGCCACCAAGGGAGCCGTCAAGATGTTCACCCAGGCGTTGTCCAGAGAAGTCGGAAGTCGGGGCATCACAGTCAACAATGTGCAGCCGGGTCCGATCGACACGGACTTAAATCCTGCTTCGGGTGATTGGGCTGTGCCACAGAAGGCCGCCACGGCACTCAACCGCTATGGGCGTGTAGAGGAGATCGCCGCAATGGTGGCATTCGTCGCTAGTCCTGAGTCCTCTTACATTACTGGGGCGAATCTGACTGTGGATGGTGGAATGAATGCCTGAATTAGAAAACAAAACTGCGCTGGTAACGGGTGCATCGAGAGGAATTGGCCGTGCGACGGCACTGGCGCTTGCAAAGGCTGGGGCACACGTCCTGGTTCATTATGGCCGCTCAAGACCGGAAGCAGAGTCTCTCGTTGTCGAGATTCGAAGGAAGGGTGGTCGCGCAGATGCAATCTCAGCGGACTTGGGAACTCGAGAGGGTGCTGAGCTGCTCGCGAAGCAGGTGCGTCAAATTATCAGCGACCGGCTGGATGTTCTCGTGCTCAACGCTGGCATCAGCAAATCGGCGCGCATCACGGAGCACACGGTAGAGGATTTCGACAATCTCTTTGCCACAAATGTTCGCGGCCCATTCTTCCTGGTACAGCAATTGCTGCCCACGCTTGGTGAGGGCTCAAGTATCGTTGCTATCTCTTCCCTTGGAGCCCGTACAGTGCCGGGCAAGCCTGGTCTCGAGAACGCTTCGCTTCTTGCTTACAGCTCAACCAAAGGAGCCCTTGAGACGCTGGTGAAGAACTGGGCCGCGATTCTCGGACCGAGCGGCATACGCGTAAATGCCGTGGCTCCTGGCATCATCGACACGGATATGTCGAACTTCACGAAGACCGAGGTAGGGCGCGAGGTTGCTCTGGGGATGCAGGCATTAAAAAGGCTCGGCAAACCCGAGGATGTTGCCGACGTTGTCGCATTTATAGCATCCGATGGGGCGCGCTGGATCACGGGCGCGAGTATTCCCGTCGATGGCGGTTCAAAGCTCTAATTGGCAATGCGAGGAGCGCAATGATCACCCAGTTGAGTAAAGACAAAGAGATGAAGATTCCGGGCCCCGATCATCCCATCACGATTTTGCCGGTTGAGGGCACGGTGCGGGTCACGGTCGCGAGGCGAGTCATTGCTGAATCGACGCGAGCTCTGCGGCTGGAGGAGAAGGGATATCCGCCCGTCTACTACTTGCCGCGCAACGATGTGGACATGTCGTTGCTCGTTCGGACGGCACATTACACCTATTGTCAGTACAAGGGCGATTGCTCTTTCTACAGCATTCCGATCGGTGGTGCGAATTCAGACAACGCCGTCTGGACATACGAAGGACCGTATGAGGCAGTTGCCAGCATCGCAGGATACCTGGCGTTTTACTCCTCACGGGTCGATGCGATCGAGGCGATCTCTTAAGCAGTCTCAGTTGATCCACTAGCCTGTTAATCATCCGAACTCAACCCAGGAGTTGAATATGCCAAGGACTACACCGGAACAGAACAAGGCGATCGTTCTCGAAGCGTTCGATACTCTCTTCAACAAACGCGACTACGTTGCAGCCGAACGCTTCTGGTCACCGAAATACATTCAGCACAGTGCGCACATCGCTCCGGGACGCGAAGGGCTATTCGCTCTTGTCCGTGCGACGCCATCTACGTTGCGCTATGAAAACCAGGTCATCGTCGCAGAAGGCGATTATGTCATCGCGCATGGCCGCTTCACCGGAATGGGAAGGCCCGCGGCCTGGATCGCCGCCGATGTTGTCCGATTCGAAGATGGTCTGCTAGCCGAGCACTGGGATGTGCTGCAAGACGAGGCAACAAAGACCGAATCTATCAGCGGCCTTCCTATGTTTGGGGACACATTCCCTTCGTAAGGGATCGTTGTCCCTAGACTGGATTCTTCAGCAGTTCTGCCACCGTCCTCAAGATTTCGCGTGAAAGCTCCTCATCCGATACGGCGCGGGCCAGCGACATCGCTCCTACGAGGGCGCTGAAAGTCAGGATCGCTCTCGACCGCGCCGCGCGCTTGTCCTTGCCTGGCAGCAACCCAATAATCAACTCAATGTCATCTCTAACTTGTTCAGACGTAAGTGTGCGAGTCCGCTCATCGCTTCGGGCGAGTTCCGGTGCCAGAGCGCTGAAGGCACAGCCAGCACCCGGATTCTTGCGGTGCACATCGCTCACGTAGTTATCGACAAGCTTCGCGAAGGTTAGCGGTTGGCCTTCGGATTCGGCAGCTTCCTTCTGGCGCTGCCAAACACCGAATGCATCACCGACGGCCTCGGTCACAAGTTCGTCACGCGAGTCGAAGTGCTTGTAGAAACCGCCCACCGTCAGGCCGGCTTCTTTCATCAATTCCGCAATTCCAAATCCCGCGAGGCCCTTTTCGCGGAATCTCTTTGAGGCAATCGTAACGATACGCTTATGATTTTTCTCCTTTTGCGCTTGGGAATAACCCATCTGAACCTCCCCGAAAATAATCTGCGACCAAATCAGGATTACGAATCTAATCCTGTAATGAGGATTATACAAATAATCCACAATTCTCGTCGAAGGCTATGGACTCAACCAATTCGTGACCAACTGGTGGTCTCGATCGACATTAACAATCTCCAGGTTGCGGCCCAGCGGCGCAGGTCAGGAGTGACACGGAAAAGGGAGAACCATTATGCGTGCAATGAGAGCGGAACAGTTTAGCGGTTATGAAGCGTTGAAGCTCGTTGAGCTTCCAAAACCAACGGCTACAGACGGAAAAGTCCTGGTGCGAATCACTGCTGCAGGCGTCACGCCGCTCGACTATACGATTCTCTCCGGCGATTTTCATATCCCGGAGAAGCCGCTCATTCTGGGCAACGAAGGAGCGGGGGTGGTGGAAGAGGGAGGCGGAGAGGATTTCCCCGCTGGCTCACGGGTGATGTTCTGGGGCACCTATGGCGCTTTTGAAGATGGGACCTATCGCGAGTGGATTGCTGTGCGGAAGGAAGATCTCTGCTTGATTCCCGACAATGTCGATGACGCAAGCGCAGCCGGCATCCCGGTCGCGTATCTCACGGCGCAAGTGGCCCTTACTCTGGCAGGTTTTCGTCCCGGCAAGACCGTTCTGGCTCCAGCGATCGGGGGATCGGTCGGCAACGCCGTAACGCAATTGGCACGCGCATTGGGAGCAAAGCACGCCATATCGAGCACGACCAGTCACGCGAAAGCGAAGCAGGCGAAGGCACTCGGATTCGATGAGGTAATCGATACCTCCGTGGAAAAGCTAACTGACGGCGTACGTCGTACCACAGACGGCTATGGTGCAGACATCATCATCGACGGGATAGGCGGTGAGGTCTTGAGCGAAGCAGTCAAAGCGCTCGCGTCAGGAGGAAGCCTCATAACACTGGGGTATTCCGCAAGCCGTAAGACAACTATTGACGTGACAAGTCTCATCGTGTCGCAGACCAGCATCCGAGGGTTCAATATGTTCTCTCAGCCGCAGGCGATCATTGCTGACGCGTGGAAATCTACTGCGTCTCTGCTTAGATCCGGTGCGATCAAGCCGATCGTGGCTAAGACCTTCCCTCTGACAGAAGCGGCTGAGGCTCTGCGTTATCTCGTTGAGGGCCGTCCCTTCGGGAGGGTCGTTCTTACAGTCTGACGACAACTGGTGGGGGAAAACACAATAGGGTATTTCCGCTCCGCAATTAGCGAAGGGTTCGCACTACGGGCAGGCTAGTGCGTGCACAAATTGTCAAATCAACCCAACTACGCTTGGACGAGCTTACTCAGAGAGGAATCAATGACAACAATAAAGGCGATTCGGCTGGCTTCGGTGGTCACGGCACTCAATGTTCTGGTTGCGAGCGGCTTTTCCATCGTGGGGATCATCCGTCCGCAATACCTACTCCCTGCCGGATCCGTTCCAACGCAGGCGTCATTGATATTGGCGCTGTACGCGGCGGCGCGCACAATCCCTCTGGCTTTGTTCGCATTGTGGGCGATCTTCAAGC
>JBARKD010000489.1:0-2367 GCA_049800615.1 Acidobacteriaceae bacterium
TTCCTGCTCAGTGCGCTATCTGCTACTGGTCAAACACAGGGCGCCGCAATGGCTCGGTCTTCAGCCCTTCCGACCTCAGTTCACAACGCGCTTGAGAACACAACCAATAAGTATGACTATGATTTCATTGCCAAGGGCTACGTATGGAGCAATAAGCCGCTTAAATCAACTGCCGGCAAGATTTGCCAGACCATGAAAGAACACGCCTTCTCCGAGACTCCCTATGGGATCAACGGCGACCAGGACTGGAACAACTGCCTTACCACTCAGATCCGCAGTATTGGCTACTTGCGCTGGTTACGGAACGGCGGCTTTAAGCCCAACGAAAAAAACCGTGCGAACGCTCAGGCGTATTTGAAGAAGACCTACACCATGGGTCCCTGGGGGAGCTACTCCTTTACCCAGCTGAGCGACGCGGTAAAAGCCACAACAGGCAAAACTATTCCCTAGCTGTTCAATTCTATCTGCCGGGATAATCGCCGCTGGTTGGGTCCTTTTCGGAGACGGACGTTCACCTAGAAGACCTCGATCGCGGCCGCATGACCGGGCCAGCGGCGATCCTCTGGTCACGCGTGATTCTCCCGCGGTACTTTCCTCGCGCAAGAGCCCGCCGCGCCTGTGCAAGCGCTTGGAAACCCGGCCTTCGTCGGACGTTCCGCGATCTCTCTTAGCTCGCCGAGCAAATAGTCGGAGAGCGACATGCCCGACATCGCGGCCCTGGCTTTTCAGGCTGCGATGAAGAGCATCCGGGACATTTCGAACCTGGATCCTCCTTGCCACGCGACGAACATAGTTGCATGTGATGCACACGTCAATGCACGGCCCGGTTCGGCCGTCTGGCCGATCGCCTTACTGCTTAACCCCCTGAGGGGCACTGCCACTCCGAAATTGACGGTAGCCGGCCCTGTGAGTCCTTAGTTCACTTTAGAATCAAGGGTGCACGGTTGGCTTCTCACGGTCATGGCAGAGGTCAATGGACCGACGGATTGGTAACGAAAAACCGGCTTGAGCCGACAAGGTGCGACTGTACGGCTACCAGCGTCATCGGAAGAATGGAGTAAAACTTCGAACCGGAACAGTTGACTTATCCTGCATGAAGAAAATCGGCTTCCTCTCATTCGGTCATTGGACACCTTCCCCACAGTCACAAACTCGGTCGGCAGCGATGCGCTCCTGCAGTCCATTGACCTCGCCGTGGAGGCCGAGCGCCTGGGAATGGACGGAGCCTACTTCCGTGTCCATCACTTCGCGCAGCAACTCGCATCACCGTTCCCGCTGCTCGCGGCGGTTGGTGCAAAGACCTCACGGATTGAGATTGGCACCGCTGTGATCGACATGCGGTATGAAAACCCTCACTACATGGCGGAGGATGCCGGCGCTGCGGATCTCATCGCCGGCGGGCGCCTGCAGTTGGGTATCAGTCGCGGTTCTCCAGAGCAGGTGATCGATGGTTGGCGGTATTTTGGCTATCGCCCGGCTGAGGGCGAGAATGATGCAGGCATGGGACGACGGCACGCCGAGGAATTTCTCGAGCTGCTGGGCGGAAAAGGCTTCGCGCGGCCTAACCCGCGTCCGATGTTCCCCAATCCGCCGGGGCTTCTGCGCCTTGAGCCGTACTCTGAACGATTGCGTGATCGGATCTGGTGGGGATCTGCTTCCAACGCGACAGCTGCACGGGCCGCGAAGCTGGGAATGAACCTGCAGACCTCAACCCTCAAATTCGACGAGACCGGCGAGCCGCTCCACCTCCAACAAGCCGCGCAGATTCGCTCTTTCCGTGCAGCCTGGAAGAAGGCTGGCCACGCTCGCACTCCGCGGATCTCCGTCAGCCGCAGTGTCTTCGCGTTGATCGACGACCGTGATCGCGCCTATTTCGGACGCGTCGGTCAGGAAGAGGACAAAATAGGCTTCCTTGACGAAACCACGCGGGCGATCTTCGGCCGTAGCTATGCTGCTGAGCCGGATGTCCTCATCGAGCAGCTAAGAAAGGACGAGGCCATCGCAGAGGCCGACACACTATTGCTAACGGTCCCAAACCAACTAGGCGTTGCCTACAATGTGCATGTCATGGAGGCGATTTTGACTACGGTCGCCCCAGCTCTCAATTGGCGTTAAATCGCCGATACATTGGTTGAGACAATTGATGTTTGCCTCCTCAGTCAGTTTCGATCTTCACAATCTGCTCACGCAACGCAGAGGCCTTGGCAAGAAGGGCATCAGCCTTCTGCCGGGCAGCATCATACTGTGGATGATTTTTGAGGATCATCGAGATGTTCAACGCCTGCCTGCCCTGCTGCTCGGCTAAACTTTCTTCCCGTCTAAGCCGTTGGAGGGTTTGGGAATCAGTCACAGCCATCCAGTCTCCTC
>JBARKD010000490.1:0-6153 GCA_049800615.1 Acidobacteriaceae bacterium
GTCAAAGGAAATCTCCGTTTTCCCTTGACGGTTACCTATCATGGATGTCCCGCATCGTCTGAGCCTGGGCGTTTTCTGCCCTCGGGAGTGCCTGAATTGCGGAATTGCAGTCAGGCGATGAGATCCAGTACGGCTCGCTTGTCCGTTGCTTGTACCCACCGTCAACTGATGATGTTGCCTTCCGCCGCCGTTTTGTTGTAGGCTTCCTGTCAGTTAGTGAGGGGAAGCAGCGTTATGACGAAACCTTCCGACCTGGTGCAGGGGACGCTCGACTTGCTCATCCTCAAAATCGTCAGCCTCCAACCCATGCACGGATGGGCGATCGCTCAGCGGATTCGCCAACTCTCAAGTGATGTTTTGCGCGTCAACCAGAGCGCGCTCTATCCGGCGTTACATCGTTTAGAGAATCAAGGATGGGTACAAGCGGAGTGGGGTGCTTCTGAGAACAATCGGCGCGCAAAGTACTACTCGCTGACCCGCGATGGAAGGAAGTATCTCGAGCGCGAGCAGCACTCGTGGCAGCGTCTTGCTGCCGCCATTGGGGTCGTGTTGAACGCTGTTTGAGCGAGGGTGATTCATGAGAATTCTTAGGAGTTTGCGGCGTCGTCTTCGCTCGATCCTGAACCCCGAACGAGCCAATATCGAACTGAATGAGGAACTGCAGCTTCATTTCGCACAACTAGTCGAAGAGAATCTTACAGCTGGAATGCCCCCTGCGGAGGCGATGCGAGCGGCCAAAGTGGAATTTGGAAGCTTGGCGAGAGCCACTGAGGATTGCCACGATACTCGAGAGTTGTTATCGCTCCAGGAATTGCTTCGCAATGCGCGCCACGGGCTGCGGAGCTATCGGAGAAACCCAGTATTCACAGTTGTAACGCTGTTAACCCTGGCGCTCGGCATTGGTATTTGCACAGCGATGTTCACGGTACTTTACGGAGTGCTGCTCCGTCCGATGCCCTATGTCGACGCTCAGCAGTTGGCCATTGCTGATCAACCGATTCAGCCTGGAGACCATACCTTCGCCGCGGTCTCTGGCCCAAATGCCCGCGACTGGCGTGAACAGAGTCGTTTGGTCGAACAACTTTCCTACTACGATGAGCGTAGGACCTCGCTTGCATACAGATCCGGTACATCAGTCGTCCATGGGATCAGCGCCAGCTCAAACCTGTTTTCTGTTTTGGGAGTGCAACCGATCCTGGGGCGGAGCTTCACCGAGGTTGATCATACGGCTCGCGCTAAGGTTGCCGTGCTTAGTTATGACCTTTGGAAAGAGTTCTTCGGATCTGACCCAGGCATTATCAACCAGGACATCCAACTCAATGGTCAAAGTTATCAAGTCATTGGCGTGATGCCGTCTTCTTTCTCTTTTCCTTTCGGCCAAAATTGGACTCTCTGGACCCCCCTGGGCCATGGAAGTTGGGATCCTGATGAGACCCAGCGCGATCGGAACGCATTTCAGGTGCTGTTACGTCTGCTGCCAGGTGTGTCACCTGCTCGCGCACAACTCGAACTCACCGCCATCCAGCAACGAATTGCCCAGCAATATAAGAACCTGCCATTGGTAGATCACGTACGCGTACGCAGCTACCGTGAGTATCTGGTCGGAGATGTGAAACCCGCTGTGCTGGCTCTTGCAGTCGCAGTGGCTTTTGTCTGGCTGATCGCTTGTGTCAACGTAGCCAGCTTGCTGGTCGCGCGCTATGAAGCACGACAGCATGATCTCGCGGTCCGTAGCGCTTTGGGGGCTGGCACCGGCCGCCTGGTCGCCCAGCTCTTTACGGAGAACCTTCTCCTTAGCGGGGTGGCAGGTCTGCTGGGTCTTGCGATTGCTCAACTGATCGTCGGGGCTCTGAAGCACTTCTTGCTCCAAAATCTACCCGCCGCGGCCGACATCAGACTCAACCACGCCGTCTTATTCGCATTACTCGGGTTCACGATCCTTTCCGCGATTATCTTCGGGTTTGTCCCCGCCATACAAGCGGCCCAGGCGCCCCTGAACGACCGATTGCGGGCAGGCTCCGCGATTGGATTAGGCCGCCGCACAAGCCTAAGACAAGCGCTGGTGGTGGGGGAACTTGCACTCTCACTCGTATTGCTGGCCGGAGCAGGTTTGCTGCTACGTTCCCTCTATGCGCTGCATCATGTTCCCTTAGGCTTCTCTGCAGAAAACCTGGTGACAATCCACTTTGCGCTTCCGTTCGGAAGGTTTGCTACTCGTGATGTGAACAACGCGTTCTACAAACCTTTGATACAAAGTGTAGAGGACTTGCCAGGCGTCAAATCCGCCTCGATCACCTCCGTTTTACCCCTCCAGCAAGGAATTCCCTTGAGGGGTAGCTTTGCCATCGTCGGCCAGCAGGCTCTTCGCCCTGACCAGGTTCCGCAAGGTGATCTTCGCTTTTCCAGCCCTGGATATCCCCAAACGTTAGGCATTCCCGTCGGTCTGGGGCGCTTCTTCAGCGAAACGGATACGCCAGAGACCCAGCCAGTTGTCGTGGTGAACCAGGCTTTTGCCGCTCGCTATTTTCCCGGGCAGGATCCTATTGGAAAGCAACTCGCGATGCATCCCAGTGGGCCCTGGTCGCGCGTCCCGATTGTCGGCGTGCTGAAAGATGCGCATCAGGCGGCGATTGTTCTGCCCGCCGAACCGGAAATTCACCTTTCAACGACCCAGTTGTCCCCCGAAGGAAATCCTCTCTACTTGGCGAGCTGCATATTTGCACAATTGGCCGTACGGTCAACGCTCCCTGCGTCGCAAATTGTTCCGGAACTACTCGACGCGGCACGCAAGCTCGCTCCCGATTTCAGTCCGAACACGGCCGAGACCATGGAAGAGATCGTTGACGACTCGATCGGCAGTCAGACGCTCGCGGCCCGGCTCATGTCTATTTTCGCTGGGTCCGCTCTGCTCATCGCGGTGGCGGGGATCTATGGCGTTCTGGCATATTCCGTCATCCAAAGAAGGCGTGAGATGGCCATACGCATGGCGCTGGGGGCAAAGCGTTCGGATGTGTTGATGCTTGTCCTGAAAAATGCAGCCCTGATGCTAACCCTCGGACTAGGGGCCGGCATTTCCGTGTCTATGCTTGTGACTCGAGCCATAAAAAGCTTCCTTTTCGGAGTAAGCGGACATGATGCCATGACGATCGTATCCGTCTGCCTGCTGTTAGTCGGCTGTGGCATGATCGCGGCTTTCGTGCCGGCAAGAAGGGCTGCATCTATTGAACCGATGGAGGCGTTAAGGATCAACTAGTACTGGGTATTCTGAGGGTGATCTATCCGCCATAAATGTTCAGCTGCGTTGAAGCCCTTGGAGCGCCGAATTATGAGCGTGCTTTGGACCCAGGAAGCGGCCAGTGTCCAGAAGGTCTTGAGCGGCCTTTCTGGAGAGCCAGTGCTGGCCTACACGACGATTCAAACAATGATGACTGTGCTGCAGCGAAAGGGAAAGGTCGAGAGAAGGCTCGTGGGTCGAGCGTTCGAGTACCGCCCCTTGCTCACGAGGGAGGCTGCCGATTTATATGCATTGCGGGAACTG
The DNA here is from genome assembly GCA_049800615.1 of Acidobacteriaceae bacterium. GTDB lineage: Bacteria > Acidobacteriota > Terriglobia > Terriglobales > Acidobacteriaceae > PALSA-350. The sequence goes on from JBARKD010000490.1 coordinate 3,539, forward strand.
CTTCAAGAAGTGTTTGGAGGTTCGGTAAGTGAGCTGTTGAGGACCCTTGTCAGAAGTGGACATCTCGATGCACACCAGCTGGCGAAGTTGCAGCCGGAGGCTTGGGGGGAATACGGAAAACCCCACTTTCCTGCAACGGGCGCAAGTAGTCGCGACGAAGTGCCGGCTGATCGAGCGTCGAAATGACGAGTTCAAGACTTGCCAGGAGGGTGTTGCCGGCATTGATGCTGCTCGTTGAATGTATTGGTTGCGCAGTTCGCCCTGCAAAGAGCGTATATCGCCTGACCAGATTGGATGCCGACTACTATCTTCTTTCGCCGGACGCCTCTACCTCGAAGGGCGAGCAGCAGACAATTCGCATCCCTCGTTACAGCCCCGAAATCGATTCAGGGCATGCGTCGACTTTAGACTGTTCGATCCATGGGCCATGGTTTTCTTTGTCAAAAGCATCTGGGAGCCCCGGCTATTGGATAGCCGACACTCCCAGCCCATCCGCACTGCAGCGAGCTCCCGGCGCTCTAGATTTAAAAGACCAATGGAAAAACTTTGACCAGGCTCTAAATGGCTTGCGTCAGCGAATGTGTTTTGCATCGGTAGACGAGTATTCGCTCGTAAGGCAGAGAATCGCGGCCGGCATATCTGCCCCTGCCGCTGATACGTTGTTTTACCATTATGGCTATGGACCTGGCGGATATGTGGATTTGACGCCAGGTATGCGGTTGCAGATTGAGCGCGAGTTTTTCTATTTGGATTCAAACGCCCACCCATCCTTAGCCGATTATCTGGGCACGACAATCGTCTATTATCAGGTTCTCAATAGCCTCGAATCTGGAGCCAAACTTAGTTTTCTCCGCACTGACAAACGGGCGGTGAGAAGAGTGGCGCCCGAGAATAATCCTCTTGATGTCGAGTTGGCTACACAATTCGCGGCTCGTGACCATCTGCGCCTTTTCCTGGAAGTTCTTGCCGTTTCCGGGAGCGTCCAGAGTCCCGCAATCCTTATCGGAGCGTCGACCGGTGATGAGATCAATGATGCTTCAATAAAGATTGAAAACGATCCGGGAATTTCCTGCGAAGTGATATCACGCAGGAACGTAACTTGTGCGCGCTTCGATGGAACTGTGACGGTGAGTCCGATGCTTCAAATCGTCGCGAATGGCACGATCACCTACGTTCCCATCGGGTCCAAGCTGTGGTTTGTTCTTCCTCATACGCCAGGATCAAAAGAGACGAATCTCATTCGGACGCTTCGAGTGCAACGTTTGTTTCAAAACAAATTCGTTGATGTTCAATTTGCGCGAGATGAAGAGAGTGTGTCCCAAGTGCTCCTGGTTGGTGGGGACAAGGTTTCCTGGTCAAAGAGAGCGCAGTCCAAAGACGAGCGTGAACCGCGCAATGTTGCCGCACCGTCTGCTCCAATTGGAGCATATTGACAGACGGAAGCGTGACAGACGCACATGATCCCATGACCGTTACACGAACAAAAAGCACTAAACCTTTTAAATTGATAACTTTGGAGAGCAGCAAAAGGGAATCGTACAGTAGTTTGATCGCGTAAAATATTTATTCTAAAGGGAGTTATTGGTGGAGGCGGCGGGAGTCGAACCCGCGTCCGAAATCCATGTCAACAAAGAGACTCCATGCTCAGTCGGGTTCCAAAGAATTCGCGGTATGCGCTCAGAACCGACAAGATGCGCATCACGCTAGTCCGTTGATCTCATTCCCGCCGCTCGGACCGCGCCGCGGAAACCAGCCTGCTGTGCGACGTCCTTCCCCAACCCACAGGCGAAGCCAAGGAGAACGGCTACTTAGTTAATTAAGCAGCAAGTGCTAGATTGTTGTTAGCAATTATTGTTTTTGCAAGCGATTACGGGTGCCTACACCCCGGCATGCCTCTCGGCCTAATCGATCCCGTCGAAACCGTGACGCCCCCTCCCTCTCGTATTATATTCCGCTACATCCCAATGCCACTCAGGTCGATGGCTTCGAACTCCTTGGCCATGATTCCCGCCCGAATCTTCTCCACCGACTGACCCTTCAAAGTCATCCGGTAAGCGTACAAGCCTTCTTTTGCGCAAGTAGAGCACTCCGCCCCGTGCAATCCTTCAAAACAACTGTGCAGGCTGGTATGCCCCATATTCCGGTCGCAGCGGCAATAGCAAGGTAGCTGGTACAGAACTTTGGGAATCTTGGCCGCATCCACGTATACCGTCTTCTGCCAGGGATACTGGAACATCGGCCCGGAGAGTTGCTTACCCGATAGAAGAGGAGGCAGCTTCGTTCCGGGCGCCGGGGCCGCGGCATGGTAGGCCGGAGCGCTGTCATCCGTAATCCACTGCGCATATGCGCCTACCGTTAGCAATCCGACCGCGAGGCATGCCAATAATTTGCCCATCCCATCTCCTTGGAAAATAAGAACTCATTCTGAGAAAACACGGCGCAGACTGACCGGCTGGCGAAAGGCCAGTGTAGCTTGCGTTAATAGCACGCGCTACTTCGGTGCTCAGATTGCAGGAAAGAAATGGTATTACGAAGCCAAAGGCGCCCGCAAAGCAAAAAAAAAGGCGGCACGAACGGTAAATTGTCCGTGCCGGGAGGCCAGTGACGCAACTTGT
>JBARKD010000491.1:0-7545 GCA_049800615.1 Acidobacteriaceae bacterium
AAAGAAGCCTTGACCTTTTTCGGGGTCCCAATACTGTACCAGCAGGCCCGTGCCCACGATGCGAAAACTGTTGGCGGCGACCGCGATCGGAATGGATGCGAGCGCCAACAATACCCGCACACTGACTCGCTTCTCCATTAGATAACCGTAGATGATGGCGAGCGTCATGAGCGACATCAGTGAGCGGATGCCGCTGCATGCCTCAGCTACCTCCAAAGCCATAGCCGGAAGGATGATGACGTTTCCTTCCCGTAGGACAGGCACACCCATCCAGGGCAGGGTAGCGCTGGCCACTTTCGACGCCAGCAACTGCAGCGGAAAAGTGATCTGATTGAATATGATGGCTGGAATAGGGATCATCAGAAACAGAAACGCCCAGGGGAACAGAACGGCGCGAAAAAAGCTCCAGCCAAGAAAGAGCACGATCAGGCCGGCCAGCACGATCAATAACGATAACCTGGAGAGAAAAACCTCAGCGCCCATCTGCCCCACGATGAGAATGCAGAGTCCCAAGCCAAGAAACAGCAGACCCCACCACGAAGGCCGCGGACTCAGCGCGGCGAAGCGGGCGCGCTCTTGCCAGATCACGAAGGCAGAAAATACGGGGACAAAGAAGCCATGAGAGAAATTTGGATCCGTCCACCACTGCCCTACCAGGTGGATGAGCGTAAGGCTATAGATCCAAAACAACAGGGCAGCAAGAATCGCCGCTCGCCAAAAGATGGCCGGTCCCCGTTGAGCGGCTCTCGCGCGCACGGTGGGTAGCTCGGGATGGAGCACCTGGCTCACTGGGAACAGATTAAATCATACGGGGAAGGGCCTCCAGAATATGCGAAAGGGATTCGAGTGGCAATCAAAAGCTCCTAAGGAAGCGGCAACCAGGTGACGTGCAAAGGGCATCTGGATCAGGTCGTCGCCGTAGGTGAACGGTGTAATGCTTTGGAGGGAACAGGGTTAGCCGATATTTTCTGGACCGGAAAAGGCTCGGACAAAGCTGGGCGACCTCGGACAAATACTTTCCCCTTTTGCGCCGAAGAGTATAGGGTAAGTCAATGGACTTTCCAGCTCCCCGGAGCTCGCTTCTTACCTGTATACTTTTGAAAACACGGCGGAAAATGTGCGATCCGAGCAACTTTCGCCAAGCCGTGGCGTTTGAGATGCACTGAGAAGCCACGGTCGTCCGCCGGATTTTAACAGTCTTGTCGCTCGGCGGGAAAAGTCAGAACGCTGGAGAGCGCCACCAAGGCGATTCTTTGCCCTTGGCAAATGAAAGGGATCGTGATGGTTGCCGCGTTGGAACTACGGACCAGCCAGATGGTTTTGCTAACAAGCCGAAAAACATTGAATGCTCCAGGCACAGTCGATCGTAGGCGTTGAGGAGGTGTATGAAGAAGGGAATGAAACTGGCGTGCGTGACCCTGTTAGGGTTCGTGACCATCGCCATGTGGGCGCAGGACGACAGCAATGAGAACGCCCCGAAGCCAGATAAACCGCCTGCGCCGGAAGCACAACCGGCCGCGTCATCGGTCCCGGTCGACTACACCATCGGGGCCGACGATACGCTGCGCATTTCGGTTTGGAAAGAACCTGATATGAGCGTCACTCTGCCGGTGAGGCCTGACGGCAAGATATCGATGCCTTTGCTGGACGACGTGCAGGCTGCGGGAATGACCCCCATGCAACTGGCGGGGTCGATTAGGGAAAAGCTGAAGAAATATATCGCTGATCCACGAGTGACCGTGGTAGTGACGGCAATGAACAGCCAGCGGGTTTACCTGCTGGGCGAAGTAGTCCACAGTGGACCGACGACTCTGCTTCCCGGGATGACCGTGCTGCAGGCGCTCTCCAGCGCGGGCTTTACTCAGTTTGCCAACCTCAAGGCGATTTATCTGCTGCGTACGCAGGGCGGCCAGCAGACCAAGATTCCATTCAACTATAAGGAGGCCCTTAAGGGACGGGGCACGCAGCAGAACTTCGTGCTCAAACCAGGGGACACGATTGTTGTTCCGTAGTGCTGGTCAAGTGACAGGCCGAAGAGAAAAAGAGAAATACGAATGAACGAGGAATTAAGGATGAACAAAGGCCACATTATTTTGACCGTAACGCTGATCTTCTTTGTGGGTAGCGAGTTTGTCGGCGGCGGGTTTATGGGCAGCAAGGCTTGGGCGCAGGACGAGCAACAGCCTGCGGGCGCGCCAGTTCCCGCGTTCGGGCAGGAAAGTCCTGCGCCGACGGTAAGCGAGAACCCGCCAATTTCCGCAATCGACCAGCCGGGATTGGAACCCCATGCTGCCCCCGAAAGTTTTCTGTTGCCCGGCCTGCATTTCAGCGAGTCGGTCGAATCCAATGTCGGGAACACGACGGGCGGGTCATCGGTTACTTCGGTTACGCGGGCTTTAGGAAGCCTCACGCTGCAAAAGCTCTGGAAAAACTACGATGTGGCCATGGATTACATCGGCGGTGTGTCCTATTACGATCAGACAGGGCTTGGCGTACAGCAATTGCAGCAATTCGATATCGATAACCGGATCAACTGGAAGCGCGGACAGTTGGCCATACGCGACTCGTTCAGCTATCTCCCGGAAGGCACCTTTGGCTTTGGAGCTTATGGTGGCGGTGGGGCTTATAACGCGGGTATAGGAAGCATGGGCTCAGGTTTGCTAGGAGCCGGCGCATTTGGCGGTCAGACCAGCGCTTTCGCCGGAGGGAATGGTTTGAATATCTCTCTGGGCGTGGTCCCGCGCATCACGAATTTTGCATTGGCCGATGTGGTGGAGGAGTTGACGCCGAAGTCGTCGGTGACATTCGCCGCAGGCTACGGACTTGTACATTTCTATGGCAATCTCGAAACCGAGAGTCTGGTAGGTGCGCTGCAGGAAAACGTTTCGTTTATCGGCAGCTCCGAGTACACCGGCCAGGTGGCTTATGACCGAATCCTGAATCCGAAGGATCAGATAGCGGTGAGCTACGGCTATCAAGCCTTTGACTTCTCCACCGTGGGCACTGCATTTCACTCTAACGTGATCCAGTTAATGTACGGGCATCGCATTTCCGGGCGTCTGGATTTCATGATTTCGGCGGGGCCGCAATTTACCCGCATCAACCAGCAGGAATGCGATATCCCGACGATTCCTGCGTCGTCGTGTGCAGGGTTTGGCGGCACGGTGACTACCGCGGGCGTATCGCGGATCGGCGCCGCGGGCCGAGTGTCGCTCCACTACAAGTTCCCGCGAACCACGGTCTCGCTCAGTTATCAGCGGTACGACACGAATGGCTCAGGAATTTTCGCGGGCGCGCAGAGCGACATCGTGCAATTCGATGCCAGAAGACCATTGAGCCGCGTCTGGGATGTGTTTACCGACGTCGGCTATTCCAGGAACAGCCAATTACAGGTTCCTGGAGCGATTGTCAGTGCGGGCGTCTTTAGTTATGTCTTTGCGGGAGCGGGACTGCACCGTCAATTCGGGCGTAACCTGCGGGGCTTCGTGAGTTATCAGTTCAACGATTTGAGTTTCAACAATGGGTGTCCACTGGGTACAACCACGTGCAGCAGTATGTCTCAGAACCATGTTGGTTCGATTGGATTGGATTGGACTCCCCGGCCAATCCGGCTTGACTGATTTTGAGGCTGGCCGTGTGGGCTGCCCGGAACGAGCATTGAAAAATGATGGAAAACCGTGAACTGACGATGGATGATTATCTGGCGATGTTGCGGCGCCGGGTGAAAGTGATCCTGATTCCAGCGTTGCTGGCCCCGCTGGCTGGATTTCTTGTCTCCTATCTTTTCGCCTCAAAGTACACTTCGAAATCGCTGGTGCTGGTGGAGGCAGCGAAGATTCCAGACGTGGTGGTGCAGCAGGTCTTTACCGAAGATCTGACGCAGCATGTTGCCACGATTGAGCAGCGGGTGTTGGGCCCGGCGCTTCTGCGGCCAATGGTGGAAAGACTGGGCTTGGCCAAGGCAGGCCAGAACGTTGACGATGTGATGGATAACATCCGGCTCAACATGACGATCGAACCCGTGGTCACGGATGTGTCGCAGTTTACTGCCAAGAAGAGACCAGGTCAGACCAGTAGTCCGGTTCCCGGATTTTACGTTTACTATACGGCGTCGACGGCGCGCGAGGCGCAGCAGATCTGCACCGAGCTTACCTCGATGCTGCTGCGAGAGGATCTCAAGTCGAGGCAGGACGCAACCCAAGGCACAACCGTGTTCCTCACGAAGCAGGTCGATGATGCCAAGCAGCATCTGGACGACCTGGATCGCAGGCTGGCGGCCTTTAAGAACCAGCACATGGGGCAACTTCCAGGCGATGAAGATAACAATCTCAAGATTCTGATGGGGTTGAATTCCCAGCTCGACGCCAATACGCAAACCCTGAACCGGGCGACCCAAGACAAGTCCTATACCGAGTCGATGCTGGCGCAGCAGATGGCTGCCTGGAAATCGGCGCAGTCATCGACGAATCCGCAATCCCTGCAGCAGCAGCTCTCGCAACTGCAGGCGCAACTCATCGATCTGCAGGGCCGCTACACCGAAGACCACCCCGATGTGATCAAGACCAAGGCGGATATCGCGACGGTAAAGAAGCAGTTGGCCGACATTAATAGCGCCTCGGCGAAGGTGGCTGATCCGGCAAGCGACAGCGGTTCCGGAACAGAGCCACCGGAGATTCGCCAGCTGCGTCTGGAGATTCATCAGTACCAGGACTTGATGGCCCAGGCGACGCGCGATCAGAAGAGGCTTCAGGAGGAGATCGCCTTGTACCAGGGCCGCGTGGCTTCAAGCCCGGCCGTGGAAGAACAGTACAAGGAATTGGCTCGAGATTACGACAATGCGCAAAAGGTTTACCAGGACGACCTGGCCAAGCAGAGTACGTCCAAAATGGCTACTCAGGCGGAGCAGGAGCAGCAGGGGGAGCAGATGGCGCTTTTGAATCCCGCCGACCTCCCAGATTCGCCGAGCTTTCCGAACCGGCTGTTTTTTGCCGGTGGAGGATTAGGCGCAGGTTTGGCGCTCGGACTAGGGCTGGCGATGTGGCTCGAGTTCCGCGAGAAGTGCATTCGCACGGAGGCGGATGCCGAGGCGGCAGTTGGTCTTCCCATGTTGGTTGCGGTTCCCTGGGTGGTGCAGACCGAGCCAGAAAACGGCATTGGGAAAGGCCGCTTCTGGAGCCGGAAGAAAGAGCCGGTGAAGAAAGAAGAATCGGCTCGAGCTTAGGCTAACCTTTAGGCGAAAACATGTACAAAGAGTTCTTCGGCTTGCGGGCGAATCCGTTCAATGTTAATCCTGACCCGCGTTATCTCTTCCTCACGCGGCACACAGAGGAAGCACTGGCGTGCCTGACGTATGGCATCCAGAGCCGCAAAGGCTTCGTGCTGCTGACTGGGGAAGTGGGCACTGGCAAGACCACGCTGATCAATAAGTTGCTGGAGTGGTTGCGCCTGCAGCAGGTAGCCACCGCCTTCGTCTTTAACTCGCGCCTGAACACGCCGCAGTTTCTCGATTACATGATGGCCGATTTTGGCATCCCCTGCGATTCGAAGGCCAAGAGCCAGATCCTGCTCCGGCTCTACAACTGGCTGCTGGATCGCTACCGGGCGGGCGAGACCGCGGTACTTATCGTGGATGAAGCCCAGAACCTCACCGATGAGGTGCTGGAAGAAATCCGAATGCTCACCAACCTGGAAACGTTCACCGAGAAACTGCTTCAAATCGTACTGGTGGGCCAGCCCGAGCTCGAACATAAATTAAAGCAGCCGCAAATGCGGCAACTGCGGCAAAGGTTAACACTGCGCGCCCGTACGCATCCCCTGACTCTTGAAGAAACGAGGGCGTATATCCAGCAGCGGTTGCGCATCGCGGGTTCCAATGGCCAGCCGATTTTCGATCCCGAGTCCGTGGTGGCAATCCATCGTTATGCGAGCGGCATTCCGCGGGTCATCAATCTGTTGTGTGAGCATTGCCTGGTGAGCGCATTCGTCGACCAGCAGAAAGTAATCGGACCCGTGGTGGTGGACGGAGTGGCGCGAGACTTTGATCTGGGCGACGGCACAGCGGCGGGAGTGATGACTGCGCCCCCGGCCACGGCGAACCGCGACAAAAATGACTTGGTGGAAACCTTGCGATCGCTGGCCAATTTAGCTGACCGCTTGCGCGAGGAAGAAAAGGATGACCTCGCAAGAGAAAGGAAGCTATGAGCAGGATTCACGAAGCGCTCAAGAAGGCGGAACAAGAGCGCGCGGCATCGCAGGCAGCTTCGGGGCTGCCCAATTTCCCTGCCTCCATTGCGGCTGAGCCACCCATGGCGACAGGGACTGAGGCGCCGGCGGCGATGCCGGCAGCGGCAGAATCTGCCAGCCATGCTCCATTTCATCCCGCAATGCCGTCGTTTGCCAACTCTCTCGGCCTCGACGCCATGCTTGCGCGTTGTCAGCGGTTGCAGTGGCAGCCGGATAAAAAGACCATGCTTTTTTTCAACGGTGACGATAGCGCGCGCGGCACCGAGGAATTCCGCACTTTGCGTTCCAGGCTCTATCACACGCGCGAGAAGATGACTCTTAAGAAGATTCTGGTAACCAGCGCGCTGCCGAAAGAGGGAAAATCCTTCACCGCGGCAAACCTGGCGCAAGTGATGGTAAAGCAGCATGGGCGGCGAGTGCTGCTGATAGACGCCGACTTGCGTGGGCCGCGCCTGCACGCCATGCTGGGCACGACTTCGTCTCCCGGCCTCACCGACTACCTGCAGGGCGGGGGCGACGAATTTTCGATCATGCAGCGGGGTCCGATGGAAAACCTGTTCTTTATTCCCAGCGGCCATCAGATCTCCGAACCGGCTGAACTGGTAGCCAATGGGCGGCTGAAGTTTCTGTTGCAGCGAGTTGAGCCGCTGTTCGACTGGATCGTGATTGATTCGCCGCCGGCCGTGCCGGTCTCCGATGCGGGAGTTCTGGCGAAGGTTTGCGACGGAGTGTTGATGGTAGTGCGGTCCAATGCGACGCCGATCGAGATGGCGCGCCGAGCCCGCGAGGAATTTCCAGACGAGGCTCTGGTTGGCGTAGTGCTTAACGGCACAGATAAAGAGGCCACGCCTTATTCGCGATATTACTACGAGGCGTACGTGAAAGATTCGAACGAGTCCAAGCCTTAGGGAATTGGGAAACCGTGATCCGGCTGTTCAAAGTTTATTATCCGCTCCGCACCCTGGTCCTTCTGGTGGGCGAGGCCATGATCGTTTGGCTTTCGTTCCTGCTGGCAACGTTATGGCGAAACCACGACAGCTGGCTTCTGCTCAACGTCGATGGCGGATACGTGCAGGTGTTAGCGGAGTTGGGCCCAAAGATTCTTGGAGTTACGGCCGCGGTACTGTTGCTTTCCCATTGGTTCGACCTGTACGACGCCTCCAGCCTGAGTGAGAAATGGGAGCATGCCTTTCGCCTTCTGCTGGTGCTGGGTTTCGTGGCGCTGGCGCTTGCGGTTTTGGGTTCCCGGTATCCCAGCCTTCTGCCCGGAAATGGTTCGGCATTTTGGGGACTCATCATCCT
>JBARKD010000492.1:0-12384 GCA_049800615.1 Acidobacteriaceae bacterium
TGGGGTTAGGCTGGGCGATGGCTTCAGCTTTCAGATGCCTGCGAAGGGGCGCAACATTCGGAGAAACCCGTTCCCGGCCTTTGCAGATAGGACAAACGTCGAGGTCGGCGGGAAAGTACCGGCGGCACTTTGCGCAAGGTAGGCCGTAGCCCGCTTGCCGTGGTCGAGATGTTCGGGACAGGGTCATGATTCAGGTTCTCCGAAATGGCGGAATCGGTTGGCTATTTCCGAATTCGTGCCATATATCCAGGTGAACGAATTGCCAAACTGCGCGGCTGGCCAGGAGTGCATTTCGCAACATTGTCCTGTGCGGCTAGGGGAATTGACCGCGAGACTCGGACTCGGGTTCCCTCGGGGTTGCTCACAAGGTCAGTTCTCGCCAGGCAGGCAGTGAGAGAGAGTGGTTATAAAGCGGGGGAAGCCAGTCTCCAAAAGGAAACCACGTTGCAATCAGCGGCGAAAAGAGCCTTTGACCACGGGGGTTGCTAAACCAGGGTGCTAGCGCTCAGAACCCGGTTCGTGAGTACTGCGACGGTAATAGGTTAGCAGGCCGGCAGCCTCATGGATATGGCCCTTTCTGGCTATCGGCGGGCGTCTAGCTTGATTTCAAACAACTTTGGCCATAGCTTTCCGGTGACAAAAAGCCGATTTCCAGCCGTGTCAAAGGCGATGCCGTTCAGAACGGCGTCCGAGCCCTCAAGTTCACCCTTATCGATGATTCCGCTCAAATCGATCCATCCGAGAATCTTGCCGGTGCGGGGAGAGATGCGGACGATCCTATTGCTCTGCCAGATATTGGCATAGATCTCCCCATGCACGTATTCGAGTTCATTGAGGTTCTGCACCGGTTTACCGGCTTCGTCGATGACCCGAATGCGTTTGGTTTCCCTGAACGACTTCGGGTCGAGAAACCGCAGGTATGGCGTCCCGTCGCTCATAATCAGTTGCGTTTCATCGTGAGTCAGTCCCCAGCCTTCGCCTTCGTACGGGAAGCTCCGCCGCAGCGAAAAGCTGAAGCGGTCATAAACGAAACCTTTGTGCGCCTCCCACGTCAACTGAATCAAGGAGCTGTCCCAATCCGTGAGCCCTTCGCCAAAATACTCCGCGGGCAGGTCGTACTTCTGCAGAACACGGCCAGTGGACAAATCCACCATGCGTAACGAGGATCTGCCGTAAAGGCCCGTGCTTTCATACAGGCGGCCGTCCACGTAAATCAACCCTTGGGTGAATGCCTTCGAATCGTGCGGATAGACATGGACTACCTGATAGGCATCGGGTTGGCCGGAAGGCGGGTTCGCGATTGTGAATGATGCAGTCACGAAGAAAAATAATACGAGAATACAGGAACGCCGGAACATGAACGGCCAGATTAAAGCAATCCGATTGCCGACGTAAACCAGTATGCATTCATGCCTGCTACTTCTCGCGCGTCCCAGCCGCGACGATCGCCGCTGCCATGGCGAGCTTGTGATCCTTGCTCCAGGGCGGCCCGATGGACCGCCTCAGCTGGAGGAAGTGGGCATCGAGGTCCTCGATGCGCAGCACCTCGCTCGCTGCATCAAACACTTTCTTCGCGTCGTACCAGTGGACGGCCCACCCGCAGGCCGCGGCCGCGGCAGCTAGCGCCTTGCGGTACATCACCCAGTCGGCGACATTCTGCGCCCGGTAGTCCTTGATCCGCTCGGCAATGGTTGGTGGCAGCCCTGGGCACTGGCGAAGCGCGACGCCGAGGATGCGCCTGGACACCGTCATCGCGACGGCATCCAGAGCAAGCTTCGCGTGACGTTCCGCCGAGACCTGCACGCGCTCCACCAGCGCCACTGCCTCATGGAGCGGCAGCCCCTGTCCTTCGCTGTGGTGCGGAATCTTGGGCAGGTCCTCGTCCACCAGTTCGACGCGGCGACGGTCGAGGAGCGTGCCGTCGCCTGAGACTGTCACCAGCACCGCCCAACCGCCGTGATCGGATGCCCCGATGATCGCGTCGTCCCTCGACATGATGTTTGCTCCCAGCGCCAGGGGTGGCCCACATTGCGGAGTTTATGGGCGGATTTTACCGGTCTGCAAGAAATCTTTTTTGCACCGGTGCAAGCACTCAAAACGGTATAGAATTGCTTGCATTTTCCAGCCCCGAAGGAAGTTTCGGTTCTTCCTGGCTTCGAGCGCCACTCAAACACAAATCTCTGAGGAGGCACCATGCGACGAAAGATGAGTTTTTGCTTTTGCGCTGCACTGACATGGATTTTCTGCTTGATGATATCCGCTTTGATGAGTGGTCAGGTGCGGAAGGCAGCGCCGGTTGGTGGCAATCTTCTGCCGGACGGTTTCTACATTACGCCGACCGCCGCGCCCGGTTCGATTTTCCAGAAACTGCCTACCGGGCTACGGCCTGACGGCTCCGCCAACGCAGATGGTGCGGTGAACACTGCGCTGAGTCCGGACGGTACCGCATTGCTGATCTTAACCACAGGCTACAACACAGGCTTCAACACTCAAGACCCGGATGGGACTCCGATATTATGGGCCGCCCTGGATCCGCTCACCGGGATGCCGTCGTCAACTACCACACCAAATGCGGAGTGGATTTTCATATTCGACGTGCGCAGTCCAAAACCGGTGCAGAAGCAATTGATCAACATTCCCAACACCTATCATGGGTTGGTCTGGGATCCTTCGGGCAGGCGCTTCTACGTTGCCGGAGGCATCGACGACCGCGTCGAGGTTTGGAAGACGACCACCACTGGAGCCAGCGCCGACGGGACCTATGCTGCCGATGCTCCATTCGTACTGTTGAACCACAATACCCCAGCCGACGTGCCTGTACAGGAGTTTCCGACTGGCGGGTTGTTCAAGAATACGCCCATCAACGACAATCCGTTTGCTCTGGATATGTTTATGCCGTTCAGCGCGCTTGCGGCCGGGTTGGCGATCAGTCCTGACGGCAAGACCTTGTATGTGGCCAACTATCAGAATGATTCCCTGTCAGTCATAAACACGGCGACGCGCGCCGTGACCAACGAAATTGTCTTCTTCGCGCCGGGCCAGAGCACGGCGGTCGGCGAAATGCCTTACTGGCCGGTCGTATTATCTAATTCCGCGGGCGCTCCCGTTAAAACATATGTCAGCAGTCAGCGCGACGGCCAGGTGCTGTCCGTGAGCCCCTCGGGCACGTTCAAGGTGATCAAGGTTGGAGGCGAACCGAACCGCATGATTCTATCCGCGGATCAGCTCCGGCTCTATGTCGCCAACGGCGATCTGGATGAGATCGAGGTGATCGACACTACGAAGGATGTTGTGAGCAGCCGAATCTCCGTGGCTCGTCCGGGCTACAAATACAAGGGATCAAACCCCAACTCCCTGGCCCTTGGCCCCCACGGCCGCAAACTGTACGTTACCTTGGGCGGCGAAAACGCCGTAGCTGTTATCGACGTGGCGTCTCAGAAATTGCTCGGCCGCATTCCTACCGGCTGGTATCCCAGTTCGGTGACGGTGAGTGCCGACGGCAATACCTTGTACGTGGTAAATATGAAATCCAATGCCGGCCCCAATCTGGAATATCGATCCGACTGTCCCGGCACCGGCATACCGCCGCAGTATGTACATCTTCTCTGCCCGCCGCCGGATCCAACCTCCCGCAACGAGTACATTCTCGCACTGTTGAAGGCTGGCTTTCTTACCATTCCCGTGCCCGACGCCAATACCCTGAGCTACCTCTCGGAACTCGTCGACGCGAACAACGGCTTCCTCAACCCTCGCCAGGATGCGATGATGGCGTTCCTGCACGACCACATCAAACACGTGATCTTCATTCAGAAAGAGAACCGAACCTACGACCAGGTGCTGGGCGATCTGAAGCAGGGCAATGGCGACCCCAGCCGGGTGCAGTTCCCCCAGCCCATCTCTCCCAACCATCACCGTCTGGCGACGCAGTTCGCGCTGCTCGACAACTTCTACGACGCCGGAGATGTAAGTGGAGATGGCTGGAACTGGGACATGCAAGGCCACACCAATGACGCCACAGTCAAGAACGTGCTCGTCGGCTATGGCAATGCGAACTTCAACATACCGTTCGACTGGAATGGCAATCCGCGGAATATCGGCATTGCCGTACCCGACAAAACAAGCGGAACTCCGAGTCCGAGCACAGTTCGCATTACAACGCTGTTCGATCCGACTGGCAACTCTTCCATCGAGCCTGGGACGAAGGACATTACCGCCTCCGAAGGCGCCGATGATCTTGACCCCGATGCGCTCGGTGGCTATATCTGGGACTCTGTGTTGCGGGCCGGGCAAACGGTTCGCCACTATGGTCTCTACGACGACGAGAATTATTATGTCGTTCCGTCGGCGGGATACCCGCTCTATTTGCCCATTGTGCGCGATGCCTTCGCGCAGAAGGCCGTGCAGGGGGTGCCGGGGCGTCCTTCTCTCAAGGATCACACCGACATCTACTATCGGGGTTGGGATCTGGATACTCCCGATCAGTACCGGTTTGAAGAGTGGAATCGCGAATTCAATGAGTATGTGAAAAACGGCAATTTGCCCAACTTCGAGGTGGTCGATTTCATGAACGACCACTTCGGCAACTTCACCTCGAACATCGCGCATCTGGAAAATCCGCTGGCGCAGATGGCAAGCAACGACTACGCCCTGGGCCGCCTGGTCGAGGCGGTGTCCAAGTCTCCGTACTGGAAGGATACGGCTATATTTGTGGTGGAGGATGACGCCCAGAACGGTCCGGATCACGTGGATGCGCATCGTTCAACGGTGTTCATAGCTTCTCCCTACACCAAAGGCCAGTCCGTCATCCACACCAATTACAACTCGACCAATGTGCTGCGCACGATCGAGGACATTCTGGGAGTGAATTACCTTGGCCTCAACGATGCCAATGCTCTTCCGATGTCGGACGTGTTCAGCAGGGAACCGAACCTGCAACCCTATGTCGCGCCTATCCCGGGTATTCTGTGCGAGCCTCCGGTGGACCCGACTCTTGTTCCCGAATGCAAGAACCCCGCAGGCCGGCCGATCACTGCCGCGGTCAAGCCGCTTCACGACGGCGCGTGGTGGGCGCGGGCGACGAAGGGCTTTAACTTCAGCCATCCCGACATGATCGACTCCGATTTGTTTAATCGGATTCTTTGGAAAGGGATCATGGGAAACGACAAACCTTACCCTACGCCCCCGGTACAGCAGGCGACGCGAGTATCGGAGGCGGTTGACCGCGATTGATCCCCGATACCACCGTAGTTCTACAAACACAGCGAAAGACAAGCGCGAGGCGGACTGGTTAGCGGCATGGTACCGGCCCGCCTCGCCTTGTGTTGCGGAGGTCCGAGTCTTAGAATAGCGCCTCGGCTCCTGCTTGGAGGACACATGGTTCCACGACGAATCGTCTTTGTCCTTGTCGCACTCGCATCTTGCGGTTTGTTCCTCGGTTCTGGTCAAGAGAGTCACACCTCTGCAGAAAGCCCTGCATCTCCCAAGGAAGTCACTTACAACCGGGATGTGGCTCCGATTCTGTACAAGAACTGCGTGATGTGCCATCGGCCGAACGACATCGCTCCCATGTCGTTGATGACCTATAAGGACACTCGGCCCTGGGCGCGATCGATGCGCGAGGCGGTAGTGCAACGCAAGATGCCGCCCTGGCACGCCGATCCGAAGGTAGGCGATTTCCTCAACGATCCGCGGCTCACCGACGCAGAAATCGCGACCATCGATGCCTGGGTGAGAACCGGTACCAAGGAAGGCGATGCGAAAGATTTGCATTCAGCTCCGGTGTTCGCCGCGGGCTGGCATATCAAGCCCGATCTGGTGCTGACTATCCCCGAGGTTACCGTGACCGGCGGGAGTCAGGACGACTACGAATACATTTACGTCCCAACCAACTTCACTGAGGACAAATGGGTGCAGGCGGCGGAAGTGCTCCCTGGAGATCGACGCGTGGTGCATCACGCCACGGTCTCGGTGATCGCGGCCGATAAAGTGGCGAAGGAGGAAGCAGAGCATGGCAAGGCCGACGCCGGAGTCGATAAATACCACTACCGCACCGGCAAGGTGCTGCACCTGCGGCCGGATGCGCCCGTGGTAGACGACGGCTGCTCATCTCCCGATGGCGGAGGAATGCCCGGCATGGGAGCCGGCTATTTGAACATCGTGCCAGGAATTTATCTGCCGGGGCATTTGGCAGAGACTCGTCCCTCAGGCTACGCGCTGAGAATTCCGGCGGGTTCCTATTTGCAATTTCAGGTTCATTACAGCAACCATACGGGCGATGATGTGAAAGATCGCACCAGCATTGGCCTGGTGTTTGCCAAGGAGCCAGTGAAGCACGAGATCGCACAGTACGAAATCTGGAACGACCTTTTTCTGATTCCGCCCAATGACGACAACCACCGGGTGACCTCGTGTTACACCTTGCCGAAAGATGTGACCGTTTTGGCGTACACCGCGCACATGCATTTTCGCGGCAAAAGCATGACGACGGAAGCCATCTATCCCGATGGCCATCACGAGGTGATATTGAATGTCCCGCACTATGACTTCCGCTGGCAGGAGACTTACTTCCTGAAAAACCAGTTTCTGCTGCCCAAAGGAACGAAGCTGGTAACCACTGCGTACTTCGACAATTCATTTGACAATCCCCAGAATCCGGATCCCTCGAAAGCTATTCGTTGGGGTGAGCCTAGCGACGAAGAGATGATGGGCTTCTGGCTGCAATTCGCCGATCCTAAGTTAGTGAATGAAAAAGCTGCGGTCGCACAGAAGTGAGGAGCGCCTGCCCATGCAAGTGACGCGTCGCAGTTTTGTAGTCTCAGCCGCAGCGGCGGCGGTTGCTCCCGCATTCTTGCGCGCGACTGACAAGGCCGGGGTTAAGCCGCCGATTCTTGGGCAAGGCGAGCATCGGTACCAGGCCATTCATGACTGGGGCGAATTGCCGCGGACCATCAAGTACGGCAACACACACGGAGTCTGCGAGGATTCACAAGGCAACATTTACATCCACCACACGGTCTATGCCACCAGCGAGAACACAGACACAATGGTGGTCTTCGATCAGAAAGGCAAGTTCGTCCGTTCGTGGGGCAGGCAATTCAAGGGTGGAGCGCACGGTCTGAACATTCGCAAAGAAGGAAGCGAAGAATTCCTCTATCTTTGCGATTACCAACATGGCATCGTGACCAAGCGGACTCTCAAGGGCGAGGAAGTATTTACTCTGGGATATCCGGTTGAGTCGGAAGCTTACAAGTCGAAGGATAACAGTTCAGCGGTGCCCTACCGGCCAACCAACGTGGCCGTCGCTCCGAATGGCGACATTTACGTCGGGGATGGATACGGGTCGAGCTTTATCAATCATTACAGCCCGAAAGCTGAATTTATTCGTACCTTCGGCGGATTGGGAAAAGGCAACGACCAGCTGGATTGCCCTCACGGCCTGTGGATTGATACGCGGGCGGTTGATACGAGCCGTGGTGATACGAGTTTCGATACGAGCGAAGCCGCGCCGCTGCTGGTGGTGACCGACCGAGGCAATAGCCGTTTGCAGCGCTTTACGCTCGAGGGCAAGCACGTCGATTCTATTCTGGGCACCTCGAAGATGCCGTGTAATCTGCACGAGCGCAACGGAGATATCGTGATCCCGGATCTATTGAGCAAAGTGATCATTCTCGACCGCAAAAACAAAGTAGTCGCAAGTTTGGGCGAAGGCGAATATTCAAATAAAGATTGGAGCACGGTTCGTAATCAGGCTCCCGGAACGTTTACTCCCGGCAGGTTCGTTTGTCCTCATGGTGCATGCTTTGATCACGAAGGCAACATTTTTGTAGTTGAGTGGGTCGAGGCTGGTCGCGTAACGAAGCTGCGTCGCGTAGCCTAATTCTCTCTGGAGGTATTCATGGTGGGGTCATCAAGAATGAGGCATCTGATTTGTCTGTTTTTGATTTCGTTTGCGAGCATTCTTAGTTTTGCGCAGCAAAGTACCGAGATCCCCCCCTACAAGAACCCCAGTCTGCCGGTGGAACAGCGCGTTCAGGATCTGCTGAGCCGCATGACACTTGAGGAAAAAGTCGCAATGCTGAGGGGGGCCGATTGGATGCAGAGCGTTCCGAACGAGCGCCTCGGCATTCCTTCGATAAAAATGGCGGATGGCCCGATCGGCATACGGTCATGGGGGGGACCTTCCTCTGAGACCAACGGCGCGAACGCAAAGGTGCAAGTCGAGACGACGGCTTTCCCCGCTGGAGTGGCCATGGCTGCGACCTGGGATACGGAGCTGCTGCAACAAGAAGGCCAGGCGATCGGGCAGGAGATGAAAGCCCTGGGACGCGACATGATTCTGGGGCCAACCGTGAACATCAATCGCACTCCGCTGTGGGGAAGAAACTTCGAGGGCTACGGAGAAGATCCATATCTCACCAGCCGTCTTGGAGTTGCTTACATCAAGGGAGTTCAGGGCGAGGGCGTGATCGCGACGGTCAAGCACTTTGCCGCTAACAACCAGGAATTCGAACGGCATCGGGTGAATGTTGTGGCTGATGAGCGTACCTTGCAGGAGATTTATTTTCCGGCGTTCAAAGCCGCGGTGCAGGAAGCTGGCGTTTGGTCTGTGATGTCGGCCTACAACAAACTCAATGGAACCTACTGCGCCGAGAATTCTTACCTGTTAAAGGACGTGCTGCAACGACAGTGGGGCTTCAAGAATTTCGTAGTTTCCGACTGGGGCAGCACCTATAGCACTGCTGCTACCGTGAATGCGGGAATGGATCTGGAGATGCCAGGCGGGACGCCGGTGAAGGCATGGCTTAAGGAACCCCGCACGCAGGCCGCGGGCAACGGGGGCGGGTGGCTGGTGGCGGAAAACGTGCTTCCGGAGGTGTCGTCCGGCAAAATCTCAACCGCAACGATCGATGACAATGTTGGCCGGATCCTGCGTGTGATTTTCGTGAGCGGGCAGTTCGATAAACCACATGCCGCAAGCGGCGATATCGATACCCCGGAGCAGCGGGCTCTGGCCCGCAAGGCCTCCGCCGAGAGCATCGTTCTGCTCAAGAATGCTGCCGATGTGCTTCCCATCGATCCTTCGAAGATCCACTCCGTCGTGGTCATCGGTCCCAGTGCAGCAGTTGCCAGAACCGGGGGTGGAGGCAGTTCGCTGGTCAAGCCGAAATATTCCGTAGCCCCACTGAAAGGTATTCAAGATAGAGCGGGTAGTCGTTTTCAAGTGACTTATGCCCTGGGCGTCTCCATGGAGGGCGAGGACCCGAGCAAGGATACTCCGGAGGCGCGAACTCAGCTTCTGAACGAAGCTGCAAGCGCGGCGGCGAAGGCAGATGCCGCCATCATCCTGGTGGGGAGGTCGGCGAAACTCGAGTCGGAAGGTTTCGACATCAAGTCCCTCGATCTGCCTGCCGGGCAGGACGACTTGATCGAAGCAGTGGCAAAGGTCAATAAGAAAACCATCGTCGTGATCAATGCCGGCGGCCCCGTCATCATGAGCAGGTGGATCGCGCAAGTTCCCGCCGTTCTGGATTTGTGGTACGGCGGACAGGAAGGCGGAAACGCGATCGCCGATGTTCTGTTTGGCGAGGCGAATCCATCGGGGAAGCTTCCGGTTTCTTTTGTGAAGCAGTGGAAGGATTCGCCAGCTTACGGACATTATCCCGGCGAAAATCTTCAAGTCGATTATGCGGAAGGTATTTACGTAGGCTACCGATACTTCGATAAACAAAAAATCGAACCTCTCTTTCCTTTCGGCTACGGTCTTTCTTATACGAAGTTCGATTACAGCGATCTCAAAGTTTCCCCGAACAAGATTTCTCCTGGCATGCCGGTTGAAGTGAGCGTCACGGTGCGTAACAGCGGCTCGCGCTCAGGCGCAGAGGTCGTCGAACTTTATGTGCACGACGGACACTCGAGCGTGGACCGTCCTATCCAGGAGTTGAAGGGCTTTCGCCGGGTAAGTCTGGCGCCCGGGGAAACAAAGGTTGTCGATTTTACGCTCGACCGGAGCGCAATGGCTTTCTACAGCACTGCAAAGAAAGATTGGGTGGCGGAGCCAGGCCAGTTCGACGTGTTAGTTGGATCTTCGTCGCGAGACATCCGGTTAAAAGCTTCGTTTGATCTTCAACAATGAGCCTCGCTTTTGATCTTTAAAGTCTGAGATCTTTGATCTTGAGAGCGCCCCGGAACTAGTTTTCCAATCCAATGCGCGTGACCAACGCCAGGAAGCGCGGATCGCTGCGGAGCGGGTCGTAAGTTGGGTCCACCTTCAGGGCGGTGAGTCCGCTGGAATGCTGCGCATAGGCTTTTTCTAAGCAGGCCATGGCTTTATCATTGTTGTCCACGGCAATATAGGCGACGGCAAGAGCCAGGGGATCCAGGGGGCGATGCCGGTCCAACTGCTCCAGTTTTTTCATCGCATTTCTGGCGCTCGCCTGGTCACCTGACCGGCCGGAGATGTAGGCGAGCATCACCCAAACCCAGGGGGAATCGTCGTGACGATGCCATTCCTTCGCATCCGCCAACGCGTCGGCGAATAATCCTTTTTGCACGTAGGCAGGAATCAACATCTGGGCGCGCGGAAAATTGGGTTCCATTTCGAGGACTGCGCGCAATTGTTCGATCGCGCGGTCATATTGCCGGGAGAAGTACAGTATTGCCCCGTTGTCGGTGGCGATGATCAATGAGAGCGGGTCAAGCTGGCGCGCCCGCTCGATCTCGGGAAACGCCTCGTCGAAACGGCCCTGCAGCGCAAGACATTCGGCGTACCAATGGTGGGCGGTGGCGTAGTTTGGGTTCAGCTGAATGGCTCGCCGATATTCTTTTTCGGCCGTCTGCCAGTCCCAATCGTAATTCTCGGCAATGAACGCCATAGCGGTATGGGCTTCAGGCAATTGCTCATCAAGCTCGAGCGCGCGCCGGGCGGCCGCGCGCGCTTTCGGCATGAACTCCCGTTGCGGCGAGCCGGTGTACCCCGCCATAAGAGCGTAAGACTCACCTAAGCCGGCATAGGCCCGAGCATAGGTTGGATCTTCATCCACAGCATATTGAAAATACTTAACGGCCTGTTGCAGGCCGCGCGAGGTTCGCTTGTTCCAGAAGTATCGGCCCTTGAGATAATTCTCGTATGCCCTGGGTTGAACCAGGGGTTCGGTGGTGGGGTGCAAGCCCGTTCCTGCTCCTGCCACTTGGCCTTGGATTTCCGCTACGATGTCGTGCGCCGCTTCGCTTTGAAGACGCAGGACGTCCCGGAGTTCATGGTCGTAGCTGCGGGCCCAAAGATGTTGATCGGTCGCGGTATCGATCAGCTGCACCCGAATTCGCACCCGGTCGGCTACACGCTCCACCGTTCCTTCCACCAGGGCGTCGACGCCAAGCTCCCGGCCAATCTGCGGAACCGTCTTACGGCCGCCTTTGTAGTGCATGACGGACGTGCGGGAGATGACGCGCAGACCGTTCGATTGAGCCAGGTCGTTAATAAGCTCATCGGTCATCCCGTCGGTGAAATATTCCTGGCCAGGCGCGTTGGAAAGATTCTCGAAGGGCAGGACGGCAACGGAATGGATTCGCTTCACGGGCGAAGCGGTCGTGGGCATGGCCGATGATGCAAGGCTCGACGGCATCCTCCGGTACGACTTCACAAACCAAATGCCGGCGAAGAGCAATGCCAAGGCAAGCCCAAGCCAAAGAATTCTCCAATTCGAAGCCGGGGATTCACTAGCTTGAGGCTGGACGCTGGCGCCAGGGGGATGTACTCGTGCTGCCTCGATGTCAATCGGGGACTTCGTCTTCTGCTCGACAATTTCGACCGGAGCGATAAAGCGATAGCCTAAACGCGGCTCAGTCTCGATATAACGTGGCGCCTCGGCGGAATCGCAGAGCACTTGCCGAAGTTTCTTAACCGAGGTGTTAAGCCCGTGTTCGAAATCGACGAACGTATCTGCCGGCCAAAGCTTGTTTCGAATTTCCTCGCGAGTAACGATCTCACCGGCACGGCTCAGCAACACCTCCAGGATAAGGTAAGGCTGGCCACGAAGCTTCACTCTGGTCCCGTACTTGGAAAGCTCGCGCGCGCCGGGATACAGCTCGAACGGGCCAAAGCAATATTTCCATGGGGTTTCCATGACTCCCGAACCGTAGCCGCGGCCGGTGTTGCGAATTTTATCAATACACCAACCTGCCAGCAACCCTGTATAAACAGCTATTTATCATGCATTTAGCGACTCACCTCCGACTTACCAAGGTTTCACCACTGGCGCATTGCTCTCCTTTGGTTTTTGGGAGAGAGTCGCCGCCACGGTCTATCGCGGTCGCTTTCATAAAAACCACTCGCGAGCGCGGATTCCGCACAGGTTCCCGGACATAAGCTTCCCCATGGCCTATGAC
>JBARKD010000493.1:0-5395 GCA_049800615.1 Acidobacteriaceae bacterium
GGAACTGGATGCCAGCTACGCGCTCCATGACGTTCCGGCGGTTCCTAAACTCATCGGCTCGGGTTGGCAGTTCAACGACATCACTGCGATTCGCAGTGGTTTTCCCTACGACGTCACCTGTGGATGCGACCCGTTGGACGTTGGCCAATCCAGCTCCCGAGCCGATAAGGTTCCCGGCGTTTCCGCCAAACCCACGAGCTTTTCCATACCCGCCAACCAGCTCAACCTAGAGGCCTTCGCTACACCTGTGGGCCATTTTGGCACACTCGGCCGCAACGTGTTCTACGGCCCCGATGCGGTCAACTTCGATATGTCGCTGTTCAAGAACATAAAGATCACGGAGAAGCAGCAGCTTGTATTTCGAACAGAATTTTTCAACATCTTCAATCATCCACAATTCAGCAATCCCAACGCAGCTCTGAACAACATTCCGCAGTTCGGGCAAACCACGAGCACCCTAAGCACCCTGGAAGGATTTCACACGAACCGCCAGATACAGTTCGCGCTGCGTTACTCGTTTTAGGTGAACTACACTTAAGCCAGTAACCGCCGGATGTGATGAGAACCCGATCGCGCCCCATTCAAGCCGTGCTTTGGCTTGAATGGTTTTTTTCGCCGATCGTTGCGCAAAGCCCATATGCGCTCAAGTGGTTTGCGGCACCTTACCCGGAGATGAATGATCAATAGAAGGAAATTTATTGAAGGCGTCGTGCTGAGTTCAGCGGGCAACTTGCGGCTGCACCCAGCGTTCGCGCGGGATGGAAGCGCGCCCCCAATCCTCTATTACATGGACGGATACCATGGTGGAGTACGTGGACACATGCCAGCCGGCTGTTGGCGCGACATTCTGTCGGCCCTGAGGGAATTTCCGGATTGGAAGTTGAGCTTCGACGTGGAACCTTCCTCGTGGAAGGTGCTTAGACAGGAAGACCCACAAGCCTACGAAGAACTGGCTGGCTATCTCAAGAACAACACCTCGAATTCGCGAACGGAGATGGTCGGCGGCACCTTCGCTCAGCCATACGGATGGGCGATCAGCGGTGAGAGCAATATCCGGCAACTGCAACGCGGCCTGCAGATCATTCGCGAGCATTTCCCCGACAGCCGGGTCGTCACCTACGCGGTGCAAGAGCCGTGTTGGGCTTCCTGTCTGCCACAGATACTGCGCTCGCTTGGTTTCGACGGCGCTGTGCTCAAGGATGCAAGTACGGCATGGTGCGGTTATGCGGCGGGCTGGGACGCCGACCTGGTGGAATGGGCGGGACCGGATGGCACGCCGATTGCCGCAGTGCCTCGATACGCAATGGAGAAACTGCAGAAGGTCTACGAGACAGAGTCTATCGATGGGACCCTGCAATTTGCCCAGCGATGCATTGCCCACCACATTGCTCATCCGGCGGGCATGTGTTTCCAGGATCTTGGTTGGCCTGCGAAGCCCAAGGTGAGCGGGTCCTATATTCGCTTCGCTACCTGGCAGGAATATATCCACGGCATAGCCGACCGGCCGCGGCAAACCTGGCACTTCAGCATGGAAGATATACTCGTAACCCTGCCATGGGGAGACGCGACACTGCAGAAAGTGGCGCAACAGGTTCGCTATGCGGAAGATCGGCTGGTGGCAGCGGAGAAAATAGCCGCCATGGCGGCTGCCAAATGCGGCGCCATGTGGCCACAGCAACAATTGGTGGAAGCCTGGGACAGATTATTGCTGAGCCAGGCGCACGATGCATGGATCACGGCAACGACTCGCTCCGGACGCCAAGCCTGGGCATTCCAGGTTGCTTCCGACACCCTGTCTGCACAACAGGCCGCGGATGAGATCATCGCCACCGCAGCAGTTGCATTGAGCAGCGGAGGCCCAGCGGGGCAACCGCAGATTCCCCTTGAGTCGCAATGGGTGCGGGTCATCAACTCCCTCGCGTTTGCAAGGAATGATCTGGCACAATTGACTCTGGCGACCGATCCGTCCACGTCACAGATTGAAGTGACCGATAGAAATGGAAATGCGGTGCCGGCTCAGATGATCGCGACCCGTAAATATTTGCCGCCGCGGCTGCTGAACGAGCTCAGCCAGACACGCACGGTCGCGCCCGACAGAAACGCCATGGCCACTCAATCTGACTTAAGTGTTAATACCGCGATCGTGTTGATTTCCGCACAGGCGCCATCGATGGGCTATACCAGCTACCTGGTGAAGCCTGTGTATGGCGGCGTGGCAAAGACAGCAAAGACAAATACCTTTGCCCGAACCGAGCCGGATGGAAGCGTAACCCTGGAGAGCGATCTCTACCGCATAAAGATTGATCCGAAACGAGGAGGGGCCATCACCAGCCTCTTCCTGAAGCAAGCCGGGCGTGAATTCTCTTCCCCCGATGACGATCGCCTCTTCAACGAATATCGAGGTTATTTCATCGCGCAGCAGGCATGGTTCAGCAGCACCGACCAATCAGCTCAGGTCACTTTGAGTGAAACAGGCCCGCTCCGTGCAACGGTCGATATTCGAGGGAAAATCGGCGACGCGGTATACGAAACGCGGATTTCTCTCGTCGAAGGCCAGCGAAGGATTGATTTCAACGTGCGTTTACTGTTCGAGCAGGATACCTGGATAGGAGACCCCTGGGACATCGCTGCTGAGAACAGAAGGAGCGAGCCACGAAGGTCGCAGAACGATGGGCGCTGGAAACTACAGGCTTTCTTCCCAGTGGCACTCAGCCAGCCGACGCTTTACAAAAATGCTGCCTTCGATGTCTGTCGCAGTCGCAATGCAGATACTTTCTTTCAGCGATGGGACGAGATAAAGCACAACATTATCGTGAATTGGGTCGATCTGGTTGACCGTGATGAGCACTTTGGCCTGGCACTCATCTCGGATCACACGACGGCTTACACCCACGGGCCATCCTATCCGCTGGCGCTTGTATTGGGATGGGCATGGGAGGGCGGGTTCTGGTGGGGAAAGCATCCGCTCAGAGGGGAACAGCAGGTGAGCTACGGAATCATTCCGCACCAGGGACGCGGGGATCAAGCCCTTATTTCCCAGGAGCACAATCGCTACTCCGAGCCATTGGTCACGCAACTAGTGGCTGGTGATCGTTCCGAGCCTGATTTCTCGCTCATACAGATCAACCCTGCTGGAGTGGAGGTATCGACGATGCTGATCGAGAGCGAGCACACGTTGATACGGCTGTTTAATGCAGAAAGCTCTCAGGTTGACCATGTTGTGTCCTTCGCGAATCGTCCAGCAAAGGTTCAGGTCGTCGAACTGGATGGCCGGCCTGTACGGGATCTGAAGAGTCAGGAAGGCGCGGGTGGCCGTCATGAAGTCAGGCTGGAGATCCCTCGCTTTGGGTTACGCACACTGAAGTGCCGCTTCTAGGTCAAACCGCGGGATGCAAAACTCGCTATGGTAAAAGTAGCCCACTACCGCGAACCGCAACAGGTAGCGCACAATGCATTGCCTAACTACAATATATGACCTAAGAACTGCTATCTCCGACACACTGATATTATGTCCCCCCATTTCCCCCGGCGCTATTCGTTGCGCAGAGCGACCATGGGTTCGACGTTCATGGCGCGGCGCACAGGAATAAGAGCGGCCATCATGGCAACCATACTGAGTAGCGCGCCCGCCAATAACAGGGCTGCAGTATTGTTTCCGTCGCCTCCCAGCAACGACTCAATCCAGACCCGCGCAGCGATTGCGAAGACGGCACCAAGCAGCACGCCCGCGAGCACCAAGCGCGAAACTGAGGAGAAGAGCAGGCGCAGGATCCGGCCGCGATCAGAGCCCAAAGCGATGCGAATACCGAATTCCCTCTCGCGCCGGCTCACCGAGTAAGCCATGACTCCATACACACCGATGCTGGCGAGCAGCAGGGCAAGGCAACCGAGAATCGCCGTGACCAGGGCGGAAGTACGCTGGCCGGCGATGGAATGATCCGACAAGATGGCGAGCGAGGTAATGTTCGCGACCGCCTGTTGTGGATCGATGGAAGCGACCGCCCGGCGCGCAGGCTCAGCCAGCGCGAGCGGATCGCCGCTGAAATGAGGGGAAGTACGCAACACGAAGGCGAGCCCGTCCGCTGGCGCCTGGTCGATGCTCTGATAGATCTGGAAGCCGGGCGGCTGCCCAGGACCGCTGAAGCGGATGTCTGCCACCACGCCGATCACGGTTGCCCAGTCATTACCGAGCCTCACGTGCTTCCCGATGGGGTTCTGCCCCGGCCAGAGTTTTCGTACCATCCCGCGATTGAGGATGATAACTGTTGGCGAACCGGCCGTGTCCTGGTTGGTAAAGTCACGGCCCTGCTGGATGGGCGTGTCAAGCGCTGCGAAAAAGCCGGGGGTGATGTAGTGTTTCTCTGCGAATGGATTGCGGTCGGCCGTGGCATTGGGCTGGCCTTCATATTGGAAGTCGCCGGTGGCGTGGTCGGCCGTGAACGGAAGGTCGACGCTGCCACCCACCGCCACGACACCCGGCAGGGCCGATAGCCGGTCGTGGAGCTGGTGGTAGAACCGGCGCTGATCGTCCGCTTTCGCATAGTGCCCGGACGACAGCTCTACGTACATAGCCATTGCATTGGCAGGATTGGCTCCGGAGTCTACGCGCAGCAACCCGATGAAAAAAATCGCCACGTTCAGGGCTCCGGCCACCAACAGCATGGAAAGCGCGATCTCCGCGATCACCAGCACCGCGCGGGTGCGGCTGTGGCCGCGCGAATCCGTCATGCTGCGGCCAGGCTGCAGCGCGGATGTCTGGTGCTGGCGAACCATGCGAAGCGCGGGAAAGAGACCAAACAGAATTCCTGTGGAGATGCCAAGCAGCGTAGTGAAAGCGAGCACACTGACATCGAGGTGGACGTCGGACGGAGGCACAAAGCCCTTAGGCCAGGCCGCGATGGGAATGTGCATGAGCGCAAAGGCCACCACCAGCCCCGCCGCTGCTCCGGCGAAGGAGAGCAGCAGGCTTTCCGTGAGGGTCTGTCGCACCATGCGCAGCGCCGTTGCGCCCAGTGCGCGGCGCACGGCAAATTCCCGGGAGCGGCCGGAAGCGCGCGCGAGCAGCATGTTAGCCAGGTTCACGCAGGCGATGAGCAGAATGAACCCAACGGCGGCGAGAAGGACGAGCATCAGCGAGTGCAGGTCGCCGAAAATCGCCTGTGTGAGCGGATGCACGGCGATGCCATGCTTGTTATCGGGAAACTGTCGATCGATCTGCGCCTGAATGCCGGTTAACTCCGCGAGGGCCTGCGCCTCTGTGGTACCAGACCGAAGCAAGCCGTTGGCGAAGAGGTAATTCGTCCCATGCTGGTCCGAGGGTGGATTGGGCTCAAGCGGTAGCCAGATCTGAGCGGGAAGAGTCTGCGGCTGCCTGAAGACCGGCACAACCCCAACG
>JBARKD010000494.1:0-4306 GCA_049800615.1 Acidobacteriaceae bacterium
AGTCAGTTCTGTCGCCGAATTGTCGTCCCGACCGCAGTGGAGGGATCTGCGGTTTGCTTTTACCAAAGTACGATCCTTGGCCAGTCGCAAGCGGAAGTAACTGACGAGAGGGGAGTCTGCTTTTGATCGACTGCGGTTCCGGCGTTCGTCTTGAGCGTAGCCTGCACTGTGCCATGTCCGACGGCGTGGTCCTGGTTTCCGACCACTATTACCCGCCGAAGCCAGGCCCTCATCCAACAATCCTTATGCGCCAGCCTTACGGTCGCGATATTGCCTCGACCGTCGTCTACGCGCACCCTGTTTGGTTTGCTTCTCACGGCTATAACGTCGTCATCCAGGATGTGCGCGGGCGCGGCGATTCCGAAGGCGAGTTTTACCCCTTCCGCAGCGAGGGACGCGATGGCGCCGAAACCATCCAGTGGTTGCGCTCGCGCGGCGAGTGCGACGGCAGGATTGGCATGTATGGCTTCTCCTACCAGGGGCTAACCCAGCTATTAGCCGCAGCCGAACAGCCGGAAGGCCTGGTCTGTATTGCCCCGGCGCAGACTGCCTGCGATCTCTATCATGGCTGGTTCTATCGCCAGGGCGCGCTGCGGCTCGCTTCGAGCCTGGGCTGGGGATTGCAAATGCTGAAGGCTGATGCCCGGCGGCGCAAGCTCCGGGAAGCCAGCGATGCGCTGGAAAAAGCCTGGACCGACTTGCGCAGCCAACCGCTCGTGACCCCCTATGGACTGCACCCTCAGATCCAGCAGGAGGGAATGCCCGTTTACGTCCATGATTGGCTCACACACAATCTCCCAGGCCCTTACTGGTCCGAATTGGATGTAAGCGAATCTCTTTCGCGGATTACCATCCCTGCGCTGCATATTTCCGGTTGGTTCGATACTTACCTCTCGGGAAGCATCGCGGGCTTTCTAGCCATGTCTAAGCATGCGCACCACCAGTACCTGCTTGCGGGTCCCTGGATTCACATTCCGTGGGGAGATTCGGCCGGCGAACAGAACCTCGGTCCCGAAGCGTTGTTAGACACCGACTCGCTCTTGTTGCGCTGGTTCAATCATTGGTTCAAGAACACCGGCGACTTCGCGCGCCAGCCCCGCATCCGCCATTTTGCATTAGGCGCCAATCGCTGGTGCGACGCCGATAGCTTTCCCGAAGATTACCTCTCGTTTTTCCTCCACAGCGGCGGACGGGCCGAATCTCGCAAAGGAGATGGAGCGCTCTCCAGGCAAGCGCCGGATTCCCCGGAACCGCGCGATATTTTTGTCTACGATCCGGAGGTCCCGGTCCTCGCGCCCGGCGGCGCAGCCGCGCTCAGCGGCCCCATCAACCAGGCACAAGTGGAATTGGGCAACAACCTGCTGGTTTACACCACTCCCGCTTTGACGGAGCCGCTGCATGTGTTCGGATCTCCGCGTCTCACTCTCCACGCCGTGACCTCTGCCGCATACGCCGACTTCACCGCCAAGCTGGTCCGTGCCCGGCCCGGCGGCCAAGCCGACTTTGTCTGCATCGGCATCGCCCGCTCCAGCTATCTCTTTCGCGACTCCGGCTACGGTGCCGATAAAGTTCACCGCTGGGAAATTGAGCTCGAGCCAACGTCTTTCCTCTTCGCGGCAGGCGATGCCATTCGTCTGGAAATTGCCGGCTCCGCTTTCCCCCTTTATGACCGCAATCCATCGACCTCCGTCGAGCCTTGGTTGATGGACTCCTGGAATTGGCAGCGCTCCACGCACATGGTCCTGCACGACGAAAGTCATCGCTCGCGGCTCGACTTGCCATTGGCAGCCGCGCGATGAGTCCAGAGTTCCAGGTCGACGCCGTATCTATCTCGGGCGTAGGCAAAAGCTACGGGAGCAGTGCGCCAATCCTGCAGCAGATCGATCTCTCGATTGCCAAGGGCGAATTTGTCAGCCTGATCGGTCCTTCGGGATGCGGCAAGTCTACGTTGCTCAAGCTGATCTCCGGCCTGACGCCGGTTACGTCAGGCGCCATCCTGGTCGATGGGATGACACCGGTCAATGCGCGCGAAACTATTTCTTATATTTTTCAGGACGCGACCCTGCTGCCCTGGCGCACCGTCACCGGCAACGTCGGCCTCGGCTTGGAGTTGGAACATGTCAGCCGCGAAGTCCGTCTGCAGAAAGTCCAGTCCCTGCTCGAGCTGGTTGGCCTTACGCACGTGGCGAACGCCTACCCGCGCCAACTCTCCGGCGGTATGAAGATGCGCGTCTCCGTCGCTCGAGCCATGGCTACAAGACCGCGGCTGTTGCTGATGGACGAGCCCTTCGGCGCGCTCGACGAAATGACCCGCGATCGTCTGAATGAAGAGCTGCTTCGTCTCCGTACGGAACAGAATTGGACCGGTGTTTTTGTCACTCACTCAGTGGCTGAAGCCGTGTTCCTTTCCACGCGCATTATTGTGTTGGCTCCTTCGCCCGGCCGCATAGCGCGGGAAATCAAAGTCGATCTGCCCTTCCCCCGAACCAGTGACGCGCGGGAGACGCCGCGCTTTGAATCACTCGTCACCGAAGTTTCGCGCGCCCTGCGTGGGGTGCATCACCCATGAAAAAGCACATGGTCACGCTCCTCAACGCTTTGGCTGTATTCACCCTTCTGCTCCTGCTGTGGGAAAGTCTAGGGCTTGTTTTTCATCTGCCGCCCTATATGCTGCCCCCGCCTGCTGCTGTGGGCCGCGCCGTCGTCAACCGGTTTCCGTCGTTAGTCGCCTCGCTGGCCATTACTGCGGAAGAGGCGGCAGGTGGTTTGCTTGCCAGTATCGCCGTGGGGCTGCTGATCGCGCTCCTGTTTGCCCAGTCGCGCTGGGTTCGGCGCATGCTCTATCCCTATACCATCCTGCTGCAGACCGTGCCGATTGTAGCCATCGCTCCGCTGATCCTCATGTGGGTGGGGCCAGGCTTGCTATCCGTCACTCTCGTAGCCTTCATCATCTGTCTGGCGCCGATCATTGCCAACGCCACCCAGGGGCTCATCAGCGTGGAGCCGAATCTGATTCACCTCTTCCTGATGCACAACGCTTCGCGGCTTCAGATCCTGACTCGCCTTCGCTTGCCCCACGCCGTGCCGTCCCTGTTTGTGGGCATTCGCATTGCCGCCGGCATATCCGTCATTGGCGCCATCACCGGAGAGTTGTTCGCCGGTTCCACCAGGGTGGGCGAAGGCGGCCTCGGTTACTCTATCCTGTACGCCAGCGCTCAATTGCAAACCGACTACCTGTTTGCCTTGGTCCTGGCCGCCACCGTACTGGGCTTTGCTTTCTTTTTTTTGGTCATGTTTCTCGAGTGGTATTTCCTGCACGATTGGCATGAATCTGCCCGCACATCAACCGACGAATAGGGGGCGACGATGCTTCGCTTGGAATCTGAGACTGGATGGTGGCTGGTGACGCATGTCGACCACGCGCGCCTGGCAGGTGCTTTTGCAACGCAATGGGGCAATGATCGGTTTCGCGCACCTGAGCCGCGCGACAGAGTATTGCGCGGAGTAACCACTCATGACGACGGCTGGGCCGCGCGCGATCAGCAGCCGCAGATTACTCGTCAGGGCAAGCCAAGCGCATTTTCCGTAGAACTCGTCGGAAAATACTCTGCGTTTGAAGAGATCGACCTGGCCGACTATCTTGCCGTGCGCGATCGAGCCGTTCGCCTCGTGGCCGAGGCTGACCCCTATGCCGCGCTGCTGGTTTCCATGCACACCTACAATCTGCTGTCCGCGCGGGCCGACCGCAGCACGATCCAGCCGGATCAGATCCTCCTGCTGGACACTTTTCTCGAGCGGCAATTGCAGTTCCAGCAAGATCTGAAGGCGTGCCTCACGGCGGACAAGCGGCTCGCATCGGATGAGAAATCACCTGAGCGCATCGAACAGCATTTCCACCTGCTCCAGGCCTGCGACAATCTCTCGCTGTTGGGTTGTGTGGATTACAACAAGCCATCGGACTTGCTGCATCCTTTGCCGTTAAACAACGGCGGCGAAACCAGGATAGCGGTGGTGCCGCTGGGCGAGCGGAAGTTTCGGCTTACACCCTTTCCCATGGCTACCTCGCCGCTGATATTTGATTTGCCGGCGCGCCATGTGGAAGGCAAGAACTTCTCGCGTGCGGAGGAACTCCAGAAAAGTTTTGACGCGGCCGAGCGGGTGAACTTGCCGGTCACCATCACAAGTTAGGGGAAGAACAACGTGAGCCTGAAGAAGAACGCTTCCTTACTGCCCTTACTACTCATCTGCGCGGTTGGACTGGCACAACAAACCACGGCCCGGCAATTGGTGGAGCGTCAAGCCCGCG
>JBARKD010000495.1:0-5723 GCA_049800615.1 Acidobacteriaceae bacterium
GCGTAGTAAGGGTCGTGAACAGCCGAGCCTGGCGGCTCGAGATGGCCGGACAAGCCGCTTAAGGTGTAGATCGCATAGGAATCGCCCATGTGCGCAAAGCTGTCGAGGGCGCTGAAGATGCCAAGCGCTGCCGGCATCGGTAGAGCCAACTGCTTCAGCTTCACCGCGACTTCCGCGGTGAGCACCGCCCCGGCAGAGGTTCCATAAATGATGACGTGATCGGGCTTGTAGGTCTTGAGCAGTTCCCGATAAACGGCGACGGCGTCGTCGACCGCGGCGGGAAAGGGATTCTCAGGGGCCAGGCGGTAAAGAACCGCGACCACCTTAATTCCGGTATAGCCAGCGATCGGAATCGATTCAGCATACGAACCGGAGTCGGAGTTGAAACTGCCGCCATGCAGATTCATGAGGACCTTATCGCGATGGCCGGCGGACATATTGTCCGGAGTGACGATGCGCACGGGTACTCCGGCAAGAGTGGTGTTCTCAATCTTGTTGGGGCATAGCTTGCTCCATTCCACATTGGCGCGGCTTCCCCATTGGTCCATGCGGCTTCGCCGCGTGGCGAGCGGCTCCGGCGGCGCTTCATCCGGCGCGCCCTGGCTGATGAACTTCTGCGCTTCCGGGCTGAGGTCCTGCGGGACGGGGACAACGCGTGTGATGTGGGCTGTCCCACTGGGATCGATGTAGCTGCTGTCACGGTTGGGCGCTTCGGTTGCAGTCGTGGGCTGCGGAGCCGGCTGTTGCCCCATAAGCTGCGAAGCAACCAGGCACGCGAGAATAGCGCATCGCGCAATCGGCAGCATGAAGTTAGCCTCCAATTCAACCGCGACCGGGTGGGCACGATGGAAAGATCCACGATACCAGAACGGCCCCCACCTCGCCGATCTGGAAGGCCACGCGCGCAAAAACCGGCGAGCGAAAAAGGGTCACTCCGCTTCCGGATCGGTCGCGGCGACATCCACCGACTCGACCCACTCGCAAGCTCGGATCTCCTTGCTCAGTTCTTCCAGAACGTCTTCGCTGCGCGTCGGAGACTCCACCACTGCCTGGATCAGCGTTGTATGAGCTTTCTCGTCGTCCTCCCGGCGTAAATCGCGCAGCATCAGCGAGCGTTCTGCGATGGCGCGGGTCAGGTAACGCTCCGCTTCCGCTCCATGTTCCGCGTCGCACAGAACCCGCAGGCGATACAGTATATGAACCTTGAAAGTGGCCAGCGATCGCCGGTCGATGTAGCGCGAAAGCGGTCGTAACCCGAGGTTGATGACGATCAGGAGGGCAGCCACGAAAATCGCGTCCAGCAACTCGCCGGCGCCGACGCAGGCACCCACCGCCGCAGAGCACCACAGGGTTGCGGCCGTATTGAGGCCGCGAACATTGACTCCCTCTTTCATGATGGCGCCGGCACCGAGAAATCCTACGCCAGAGACGACGTAGGCGATGACCTGGGTGGTGTCGGGAGCAATCGTCCGTCCCAGATCGACGAAAGCTGCCGCACCAAGGCAGACGAGCGTATTAGTGCGGAGGCCGGCAGCACGTTGCCGCCACTGCCGCTCCGCGCCTACGCAGATGCCGAGGGCAAGCGCAAGCAACAGACGGGGGAACGTCTGTTGCTTGAGCAAGGGAATTGCATCTGTCCACCAGCGATGCGACAGATTTGAGAGTGCATCCATCAATTGATGCATAGTTAAGAGGACACATGGACATTAAGAAGCTCTCCCCGGTCTCTGTGCCAGCTTCGATTACACCACTTCCTGATTGGCTTCAGTCGAAGAAGTCGCGATCTTCTTCGGCGAGGTGCGCCTTAGCTGCCTGCACACGGAAGGTGATGCCGAGACCTGGCTTATCCCAAACTTCGATGAGGCCGTTTTTTACCACCGGATCGGGCAGGCCATCCACGATGTCATACCACCATTCGGGTTCTCCCTTCGCGTACTCGAATGCAATATAGTTCTGCGGCAACGCCGCGCCCATGTGGACCTGGGCCGCGACTCCGAAAAGCCCATCGAAAATCCCATGCGGAGCCACGAGGATGCCGTGGAGGTCGGCATACTCGGCGATCCACTTCAACTCGGCGATTCCGCCTACATCTTCCGGATCGGGGCCAAGCACGTTGATCGCCTGGGTCTCAATCAGCTCCATGCAGTTTTCCCGCAAATAGAGCTCCTCGCCGGTGTGAATCGGCGTCGTCGTGCTTTCGGTTACCTGCTTGAACACCTGGGGTTTTGGATAAGGCTCGTAGTCGCCCGTGATCAGGTCTTCGAGCCATGCAAGCTTGAGCGGTTCGACGGCGCGCGCGAAGCGGATGGCGTCCTTGACCACCCAGCCCGGCCCGCAGTCAAATGCCAGCCCGACGTCATTGCCGAGGCTTTTTCTCGCTGCTTCGGCGCAGGCAATGCAGTTGTCGATACCACGTTCCGTCATCAGCCCGCGATCCATGTAGGGCGCGGCCGGGCCATGCCATTGGGCGCCGTACCAGGTGTTGGGGATGGCCGTCATCATGGACCCATTGTGAAAGCCGATGGGCATCTTGACCAGGGTGTAGCCCTCTTTGGCCTCCTTCATCCTGGCCGCGAATTCGGCATAATCCTGTGGCGTGCGCGGCATCGTCATTGTGGCCCCTATGTTATTTTCGGAGTTTCCGTAGGGACGGACGTGGTCGCGGATCTTTCCGCCGAGCAGCTTGTGGACGGGCAAGCCGGCTACCTGGCCGGCCACGTCCCAGAGTGCGATTTCGATTGCGCTGATCGCCGCACCCCAGGGCTTGAACGCGCCCATGCGCCGAATCTTGAGCATGATGGCGGCTACATTCGTTGGGTCCTCGCCAACGAGGTACCGTTTATAAAACAGAACCATTGGCTTGAGGTACGGTTTGGCACTCTCCGCCTGACCGTAGCCGGAGATCCCCTGGTCAGTCACAATGCGCACGGTCGGATTACGGCCGATGATGGCGCACTTCAGGTCGATGATCTTGACCGGACCGCTTACCTTCGGGGTTTCCGGGGGATTCATCGCAGCAGCCCTCGCCTGACCGGCAAGCATCGTTGCTCCTGCTATGCCTGAAAGCGATCCAACAAATCCTCTTCGCGTCCACTTTGCCATTAGATTGCCTCCTTAAAATTCCGCGTGAGCAACTTCGCAGCCGTGGTCTCCGCTTGTGCGAAGTGCTCTGCTTCATTATCGCGCCCAGCTTCAAGGAGGAAGGTTTATTCGATGCGGAGGGCCTTCTGCGGATCGAGGCGGGATGCGCGGCTGGCGGGCATCCATACTGCAAGCAGGGCGACGGCGCACAAGATAACCGGTACAGTTACAAATACGAGCGGGTCCCAGACTTTGACGCCGAAAAGAAAACTGGAGATGAAACGGGTCAACCCGAAAGCTGCGGCCAAACCTACGACGACACCGAACAAGGCGAGCCGCATGCCATTCCATACCACCAGCGAGCGGATGCGAGAACGGTCGGCGCCGAGCGCCATGCGGACGCCGATCTCCCTGGTTCGCTGCTCAACGGAGTAGGCCATAAGGCCATAGATCCCGATGGCGGCCAGGATCAGCGCGGAGGCTCCAAAAATGGTCAACAACAGCATGTTAAAGTCTTCGCGAGCAGTCGATCGAACCACGACTTCGGTCATGGGGCGGACGCGCGCGACAGGGAAGCCGCCACTGGCCTGGCGAAGCTGCTCGCTGACCGCGGCAATGTACTGATGCGGATCGCCATGGGTGCGCGCGATCCAGACCATGGGGCCGATGTTCGCGTTGAGCGCGGTTACGCCGTCAGGGACCTGGGCGGTGGGGACGATCATCAACGGACGAGGATCGCGGTTGAGGCCGCCATCGCGAATGTCAGCGGCAACGCCGATGATCTGGCGCGGACCCTCGACGAACTGAGGACCGACATTACGGCCGATGACGATCTGCTGGCCGATAGGATTTTCTTTGGGCCACCATTTCTTGGCCATGCTTTCGTTGATAATCACCACCCCTGGGGCGGCCTGGGTATCCTGATCGGTGAAATCCCGGCCGCGCACAGGGATGTGAAAGACGCTGAAATAGCCGGGCGAAGCATTCATCCAGCCGGCGCCGTCTGTGCTGGGATCGTTGCCATGCGTGCGACCGACGATATCGAAAGGAAGACCGAAGCCGCCTTCCAGGGGCAGGCAGCAGGTGGAAGCGGAAACCTCGATACCGGGAATGGATCTCAGGCGCTGGCGTCCATCGAAAGAGAGCTGTGCGGCGCCGGCGGTTTTCTGGAAGCGATCCCCAGTGAGGGACATTTCCAGTGTGAGGACGTTGCGCGGATCGAATCCGGGATTGACATGGCGCAGGGCAATGAACGTGCGGATGAGCAGCGCCGCGCCAATGAGCAGAACCAGGGCCAGCGAAACCTCGCTTACCACCAGCAGAGCGCGTGCTCTTCCTTGACGGAAGCCCATGCCGGAGCGATTGCTCGACTCCTTGAGCGTACTGTTGAGGTCGAGGCGTGAGGCGCCGAAGGCGGGGAAAAGTCCAAAGAGGATCCCAGTGAAAAGCGCGATGCCAAGGGTGAAAAAGAGCACACGCCAATCCATGCCAACGTCTGCGCCGTTTTCACCGATGCGGGGCAGGTTCGCGGGGCTGACGGCCAGAAGGGCGCGCACGCCGATGTAACCAAGGAGGAGCCCGGCAATACCGCCGGCAACTGCGAGGATCAGGCTTTCTGTGAGCAACTGGCGCACAATGCGCTGCCGGGTGGCGCCCATGGCGGCCCTGATGGCAAATTCGCGCTTGCGCCCGGTGGCGCGGACCAGAAGAAGATTGGCGACATTGGCGCAGGCGATCAGCAGAACGAAGCCCACCGCGCCCAGCAATACAAGCAGCGAGGAGCGCGCATCGGAGACGATCGAGTCGCGCAGCGGTTGGACCGCGAAGCCATTCCTTGGATTGGCCAGGGGCCAACGGCGGCGAAACTCGCCGTAGGCAAGTTTCATCTGGGCATTTGCCTGGTTGAGCGTGATCCCAGGTTTGAGGCGCGCAGCCGCCTCGAAGTAGTGGCCCTGATTCGTACTGTCGGGGTCGAGTTGGAAAGGCACCCAAATTTCAGCGGGAGGATCAGACTGGAAGGTTTGGCCGAGAACTCCGAGGATCGTATATGGCTCATTGCCGAGGGAGAGAGCGGTGCCGATGATATTCGGGTTGCCGGCATATTTGCGCTGCCAGAGCCCGTAGCTGATGACGACGACGCGACCGCCGTTGGGCGCATCTTCCTGGGGCGTAAAGGTGCGGCCGAGAATGACCGGGGCGCCGAAAAGGCGAAAGTAGGCTTCACTGACGTGAAGGCCGTGAACCTGTTCCGGAACAACGCCGGTGAGGTTAAAGCCAGGGCCGCCGAAGTCGTAGGCGGCGATGTCCTCGAGAACGCTGGTCTGGGTGCGCCAATTGTTAAATTTGGTGGGTGAGGCAACGGGGAAGTTACCGTCGGGCGCGGTGTTCATTATCTGCACAATGCGATCCGGATCCGGATAGCTGAGCGGCTTGAGCAGCACGGCATTGACGACGGTGAAGATGGCCGTATTGGCGCCTATACCGAGCGCGAGCGCGGCGACGGCGGTGATGCTGAAGGCCGGGCTGGCAAGCAGCACGCGCAGGGAGTAGCGCAAGTCGCTGAGGAAGTTGCTCATGCATACCGCCTTCCGTAATTTCGACCGGAGAGCTGGACGAAATCAAGAACGGATCCAATTCTATCC
>JBARKD010000496.1:0-5433 GCA_049800615.1 Acidobacteriaceae bacterium
GTATTCAACTTAAACGACACTCCCATCCCGTAGCCGGGATGCGAGGCCTTCACTTCGCCGCTTAATCGCAACTTCATGTCGTGCGTGCGCACTGTGATCTCGATCGCCGATCCCGTGGCGAAAGCCAGCGGCATTTCCAGATAGCATCCGCCAGGACTCAGATCGCTCAGATGGCAATAGTTCCGCACCGAGCTGCCCTGCTGGTATACCTCCGCCCCCAGGCGGCAGGCATATCGAGTCTGTCCCCGGCGATTACTCGGCTCCGAGCGCAATCGAGCCACCGCTTCTCTGTCCCGGACCTTCGTTTCCTGTTTCTGCTCGGCCCCGCTCGCCGCCGCCATCTCTTCTGTTGTCTTGTTGGGCTTCTCTACCGCATTGGGATCTGCCGCCTTAAGATCCGCCGATTTGAGATCTGACGCCTTGAGATCTGACGCCTTGAGATCTGACGGCTTAATGGAGTGCTCCACTTCGACCAGCTCCGCAGCCAACTGCTGCTTGGTCGCATCGCTCAGATTCCGCTGCAACCACTCGCTCAAAATGCGCCGCGAAGCTTGCGGAACATCCACAAACTGAATTCCCGCCCGTCCGCTCCAGTCCTGCCACATCACCTGGCCCGACAGCCGCACGGTCGCCGTCTGTCCCGGCAGTTGAAATTGAAAATAAACTTTGCAGGTCGGAGGCAGTCTTTTGCCGAAGTTCACCGCCATTCCCTCTTCAGCCATATCGACCAGCGTCGCTTTCGTCTGTTCCCCGCCCGCGTAATCGATCGTCGCATGCGTGTGCACCGCCGCCCGAGCTTTGCGCCGTTTGTCCCGGTGCAGCACGTTTTGTGCGGCCCGCAAAGTACTCAGCGCCCGCTCGTACGACATCGGCTTGTACAGCACGAAGTTCACCCCAAGCGAAAACATCTCCCGGATACTCTCCTGCCCCGCCACCACAACCACCGCCAGAGTTGACCCCGTCGCACGCGAAGAACGGCTCTCGTTCAACAACCCGATCACCTGCTCCTGTGTTTCACAATCAAGAATCAGCAGGTCAAAGCGTTCTTGCGCCAGCCGGACTGCGGCGCGCACCGGGTCCGCACACAACTCCACGTGAACGTTGAGTTCTTCCAGGACGCGGCGTAGCACCTGCACCGAAACATCATCCGCACAAACTAGCAGCGATGAGAGATTCATACCTGTATACATCCTAGGATCACTGCAGTTCCCCCGACAAGTTACCGGAGTCATCCCCGTTGCCTGCATCTTTGGCGAAATTTTCCTTAACTCCAGCAGTCTCAACCAAGTGACCTGAGTCACCACCGCTATTACAAAGGACCAATAGTCCCGCGTTGCACCGTGGTGCTTTGACGCTGCCATCCCTCCTCCCTAGGATGAAGAATGCCGACGCGACAAAAAGCGTCTGCTGGCCGTGCTGCACCCCGGAGCATCGGCCTTGAGCAATAGCTTCTGAATAGCGGCTTTACCGGACGACTCCCCTTTGATAAGGACCTATGGCATCGACGAAACAACGCGGCTTCTCCCTGCTGGAGCTGATGATCACCATCAGCATTTCCTTAATCATCGGTGGCATTACGTTCATGGCGATGCAGCCACTCTTGTTACAGAACCACGTCAACTCGGCCTACGAGCGAACGTTGATGGTAATGCGCAACACTCGAAACCAAGCGATCACGCAAGGTCACCAGTATTACGTCACTTTCTTCCCTCAAGTTGGTAACCCTGCTGCTGGAGGCACCGCGGCCTATATCCAGGTCCAATACCAACCTCCGGTGGTTGGAGGAATCGCGCAGCCGCTACAGCAGGTTCAGAACTACTCTCTGCCATTGGACGTCAATTTTGCCTTGATGACAGGAGCAATCCCGCCCGACGGCCTGCCCGTCGGCCTCAATGCCATCGACTTTGAATCCCAACCAGGGATCCCTCTGAATTACATAGTGTTCATGCCCGACGGCTCTGCGCAAGACAGTGTGGGCAATCTTAGTAGCGGAATCGTCTACATCGCCCGTCCCGCCGGCAACCAGTACACCTCGAAGGCTGTCAGCGTAATGGGATCGACAGGCAGAATCCGCGGATGGTTTCTCGATCAACTGGCAGGTAACCCTATTTGGGAACAACAATGATGCAAACAGACAAACAAATCGCAAAGCAGCACACCCAGCGCGGTTTCGCGCTGATTGAAGTCATGATCGCCATGGTAGTTCTGTCGGTCGGTATGTGCGCGGTGCTTGCAAGTTTTGGCTTGGCAATTACGGCGACTGAGTCGGCGCAGGAAGATTTGATCGCCCGCCAAAAAGCTATGGATGCCCTCGAGAGCATCTACACCGCCCGCAACAGCCAGCAACTTCCGTTCTCGGCGATCCAAAACGTCGCCAACGGCGGAATCTTCCTGGCCGGCCCCAACCCGCTGTTGTGCGCCGGCCCCGTCTATGGAATTGTCGGCGTGCAAGGCGATACTTCTCCCTGCACAACCGCATCCGGAGCAACCTGTCCTAACGGCGGAGTCGAATGCATGGTCCTGCCCGGCCCCGACGGCGTTCTTGGCAGCGGCACCGACCAAACCCTGAGCCTCGCAAACTTCACCCGCACCATCGCCTTCAACACGGTGAATTTGCCGGTAGCCGCGGGCGGCGGAATCAACGCGAACCTCATCGGTGTCACCGTAACCGTTACTTACACCAAACCCAATTGGCCAGCCCGCAATTACGTGGTGAGTGGGCTGATCTCGAACTACCACTGAGCCCCGGCGAAAACATGAAACTACGCATTCCAAATTCGCAACATGGCTTCACACTTCTGGAACTGATGATCGCCTCTGTCATCGGCCTCGTCATGATGGTGGCCATGACCAGCGTATTCCGCCAGGCCACGGCTGCCGCTTTTACCATCACTCAGCGCGCCGAAACCCAGCAGAACATGCGCACCGCCGTTGAGTTGATGAGCAAAGATATCAGCATGGCAGGCGCAGGCTTGCCCACCGGTGGCCTGCAGATGGCGAATGCTGCCGGAAATAGCAAGATCGCTTGCAACCAGACTGGCACCTGCTATGTTCCCGGCGCGGTGTACCCCACCACTAATTACATGACTGGCCTCATCCCCGGCTTTGGCACGGGCGTAGAGGCCAACGCGGTTATTCCCAGCGCCCCGGCCGCGGTCAACGACAGCATTACGTCTATCTATTGCGACTTTAATTTCACGCTGAACAACTTCACCTTCACCTTCCCTCCGGCAGCTTCAACGCCTGCGACGGCGACATTGGTCGCTGTTCCCAACGCTTCTCTTCCTACAAACATTCTCGCACCCGGTGGCCTTAACGTGGGCGACTTGCTCCTGTTCCTCGTCCAGAACACAGGCACTGGCGTGGGGTCGGGCGCACAGGGTACCAGCACTGTGCAGACCGCTTCCGCGGTCGCCGAGATCACCAGCATAGGCGGCACAGGCCCATGGGTCATCGGTTTCTCCAATCCCGACGCACTCAATTTCAACCAGACCGGCGCCAACAGTCTCGCCAACGCCGTTACCACCGCCGCCGCCGCGGGGAATACGATAAAGGTTTATCGTCTCTTCGCCGTCAGTTATTTCCTCGAAGTGCCTCCCGCTGGGGGCACAGTGCAAACGCCGCGCCTGATGCGCCAGGTCAACGGTCTCCCCGCCGTTCCAGTCGCGGACAACATCATCAACCTGCAATTCAGCTATGACGTAATTAATTCTGTGACCGACAAAATAGACGCGAATCAGGCGAATCCAATTCTCGCTGGAGATAACCTGGCCTTGGTTCAGAAGGTCAACATGTGGGTCATGGGACAGAGTTTGAGTAACGGAAACAAACGGGCTCAGAGCATGTATCTGGCGACTTCCGTCAGCGCGGGCAATATGAGTTTCTGCAATTCCTTAAGCAGTAGTGCCACGGTCTGCCAATGAACGGTTTGCCAATGATGGGCTGTAGGTGTCGGTCTTAGGAGGTTGAAGGGGGAAACATGGGGAACAAAACCAGAGATTCGCGAGGTTTCACGCTCATCGCAGCGCTTTTGCTAGTGCTTCTGATGTCGGCGATGGCAGTTGGATTGATCTACCTGGTCACCAACGAACAGCGCATGGGGAACAACGACCTGGAAAGCAACGTCGCCTACTATGGGGCGGAGGCTGGCATCGAGAACTTGACCTCACAGCTCTCCCAGCTATATCAACAGTCGACGACGCCCAGTGTTGCCTCCATTAATGCTCTGAATACTCCCTCCAATTGGCCCACAGCCATTACCGGTTCGCAGGTCACCGGTCTGACCTATCCGCAATATGGTGCGACTTGGCCATCGACGCTACCCAACGGCAACCCATGCCCGACTCCCAACTCGTGCTCACAGTGGGACATCGTCGGCTCCGGTCAGAATGGAGGCATGGTTGCCTCTCTCATCCCCTTTACTTTGACCGTGACTGCCCAGCGACTGTCGTCTGCGGGCCAGGTCGGCACAAACGCTTTGGCAGCCACCGGAGCCGCCGTCACGCTCAGCCGCACCGTGGAAGTTGCTCTCCTTCCCGCCTTCGAATTCGGCGTGTTCTGCGATGGCGATTGCGACTACTTTGCCGGCCCAAACTTTAACTTCGGCGGCCGGGTTCACACCAACGGTAATCTGTTTCTTGCTTCAGGCTCGGCCTTAACCTTTACCGACAAGATTGCCGCAGTGGGCCAGGTTGTCATGGACCAGCTCGAAAACGGTCACCCCACCAGTACCGGTTACACCGGCCAAGTGTTCGTGCCCGCTGCTGCCGGCGCTTGTCCTAATGCCCCCGGAGCCGGACCCGCCGTGGATTGCGCAGCCCTTGCTGCCGGCAGTTGGACTGGCGGATTCCCGCCCGCCGGCACAGCCAACCCGGCCTGGAAAGGAATTTCCACCGACCAGCCCACGCCGCCCGCAAGCCCGCTCGGGTTCAATAGTTTCATCACCAACGGGTTGACCGGCGCTACCAAACTGCAACTGCCTTTCGTGCAGTCAGACGGGGTTGGTGCCATAGAAATTATTCGCCGGCCACAGGCCAGCGATAGTCCCCTCTTGACCAGCTCTCGCCTCTACTCCGAGGCAGCTATCCGTATCCTGCTGGCCGATAAAGAGGCCGACCTTTACCCGGGAAGCGTCCGCGCCGACGCTGCCACCCAGGACATACAACTCGGTACACCGAACGCTACCCCATTTCAGAATCTACCGACCGTAGCGACCGGCAATGGAGTTACTGCCGGAAACATGTACTACGCTGCGGCCGTGCCCAGCGCGGGCACAAACAATTGGACTCCCGCGGCACCGACGAATTGCGCCGCCGGCACCGTTGCGACATGGCCGAATTGGCCCCTGTTCGGACAGGTCACCGTTGCGGGCAAACAGTGTCAGGGCGCATGGCTGCGCGTGGAATATTGGAACAACACCACCCTGACGTGGAC
>JBARKD010000497.1:0-13037 GCA_049800615.1 Acidobacteriaceae bacterium
AGCCCAGGACGTCAAGTCCTGGGTAAACCGAATCGGAAGCGATCCAGTCCCGTAAGGGACGGCTGATAATACCCAGGATGAAATCCTGGGGCGCTGCTGGCCCCTATTACGGGACCAAATCTGCGTAGGGTAGTTCTCACGAAGACTCCTCGGCCCTGCCATCAAATCAAACAGAAGACCGGCTTTCATCATCGGGGGCCTGTGACTTTTTGGCGTGAAGGGGCGGGGCGGCTCGAAATCACAACCAGCGCAAGTGGCAAAGAAGGATGGACCGGGCTGCATGGAAGATTTGCACACTTATATTCTCGGCAACGCTTTGACGGCGGAATACGAGCGGCTCGACCTCATGTCAATTCTGCTCGATCCAGGCACCAGGGCCGTGCTTTTACGGTTGGGCGTGAGCAAAGGTTGGCGATGTCTGGAGTTGGGCGGGGGCAACGGAAGCGTGACGGAGTGGCTCTGTGAGCAAGCCGGCTCTTCCGGCAGCGTGACTTCGATCGATATAAATCCCAAGCTCATCCGGCTGGTTCCTGCGCAGAATTTGACGGTGCTGGAGGTGGATGTACGCACCAGCGATCTACCTAATGAACCTTTTGACCTCGTGATGTGCCGGGCAATGCTACACCAGATCGCCGAATACGCGCCCATGACATTGGCGAAAATGGCGGCTGCGGTGAAACCCGGAGGCTGGCTTTATGTGTGCGAACCCGA
The DNA here is from genome assembly GCA_049800615.1 of Acidobacteriaceae bacterium. Taxonomy (GTDB): domain Bacteria; phylum Acidobacteriota; class Terriglobia; order Terriglobales; family Acidobacteriaceae; genus PALSA-350. The sequence goes on from JBARKD010000497.1 coordinate 712, forward strand.
TTTCCACCTGGTGCAAACCTGCGACCCTGAGGTGTGGGCAAAGGTGTGGAACGGCATCCTTGCATGGGGTCTCAGCGAGGGCGTCGATTGGAATATCGGGCGCAGGTTACCCTCCCTGGTGAGCAGTCTGGGCCTTGGCCATCCGGAAGCTGGAACCGAAGCTCCCAACATTCGCGGAACCTCGCGAGGCGCCGTTTATTTTCAATTGTTTCTCGATATCGTGCGGGAGCGCGTCATTGGGTCCGGGCTGGTGACGGCGGAGGCGTTTGCAGCCGCCTACGCGTTGCTCGACGATCCGGATTACTGGACACAGTGTTGGATGCTGACCGGCGTGTGGGTGCGCAAGCCGCTGGTTTGATTAAAACTGCAAGCGCACGGACAGCTGCAATTGACGAGGTCTCGCCCCCGGCGGCTCGCTGGTAATGAACACCGCTCCTTGATCGACATTCACAGTAGAAGCATTGCCGCTCGGGTTGGCTGCATTGATGTGATTGAAGGCGTTGTACGCATCCAGACGGAATTGTGCGAAGAGGCTCTCGTGAATCGGGAAGTCCTTCTGCACGGCCATGTCGGTATCGAAAAAGTTGGGACCGAATTTTGTGTTGCGGCCGGTAGTGCCAACCTGATCGAGGCCCGGAGCGGAGAAATTGCCTTGCGGTCCGTTGGCGTAGAGGTTGTTAAACCCGTTAAAGAAGGCGCGGTTATGAAGACTGGGGCTGAAGGATCCGACATTCGTTGGGAGGCTGGTAGCCGGGCCGTTGGGATAACAAGGCGCATCACCAGGAAGGTTATTTCCGCAACCGGAATAGGTCAGGGTGAAGGGCAAGCCACTGGACCAATTGATAATCGGGCTGACTTCCCATCCGCCTACCACTTCGTCCACCCAGCCGGGGGACTTGGATAGATAGGCTCTATTTCTCCCCACCGGTATCTGCCAGTTTCCGTAGGAAACGATCTGCTGCTCGCGGATGGAGTCATTGCGGCCTTTGACTGCCGGGGCGCTCCAGGTTCTAAAGTTGGAAGCCCAGTCAAACGCACGCTGCCAGGCATAGTTCGAGGTAAAGGAAAGTCCCCTGGAGAACGTCTTAGCCACGGTTACCTGAAGGGCGTTGAAGTGCGCGTCCTGGTCGTCTCCGTTGTACTGGATGCTTTGGGTCCATCCGCAAGCGCCGGCGGGAACACCCGGCTGCGCTGTGTAAGCAGGGCTTTTACACGCGGGAAGACTGAAGGCATAGTAGCGCTGCAGGAAGGAGCTGGTATTGGTTCCTCCATCGGGATTAATTCCGTTTACCGCATTGGGCAAGACGGCCGAGCTGGGAACGTAGTGCAACGCCTGACCGTTAATACTGTACGAGGCGGGCAGCAATGCAGCCTCCTCATTGGGATTGGTGTTGTTGCCATCGAGGGCGCTCAGCGTGTGGGTGCTCTTGTTGCCCACGTACGCCATGGTGAGGGACAGGGTGGGCGTGATCGATTGTTGAATACTAAAATTCCAGGCGTCAATGGTAGGCAGGCGCAGCGGATTGGGACGCGCTTTGACAGTGACGTTATAGTTGGGCGCCGGGAGCAAACCGTTGGATGGTACGGCAGGAAAAACGTTCGGCGGAGGACCGGCGTTCAAAGCAAAGGCAGCCGAAGTGGTTCCGGTGGCATTGTTGTTGACACTCTGATTGGCAAGCACGGGAAGATTCTGGGTGACCGTGTGACCGAAGATCGATCCGAAAACCCCGATGTCGAAGCTGCGGCCGTAGCCCGCGCGGATGACCGTCTTAGGGTGCCACTGGTAGGCGAGGCCGATGCGCGGCGAAAGCGCCTTCCACGCAATATCCCAACCCATGTTGGTGGGGATGCCTCCCACACCCGCCACGCGGATGAATCCGTCGTCCAGATTCATCAAACCTCCGTGCTGTGCGCCGTTGACGGTTTCGGGGAAGTACAGCTCCCAGCGCAGACCATAATTCACGGTGAGATTTGGGCGAATACGAAAGGTGTCCTGGCCATAAAAGAAGAGCCGTTTCTGGAACTCTTTCGCGTTGAGGGAACCTGCGATACCGGGGTTCTGGATGTAGCGGCCAAAGGCGGTTACATCACCCAGAACAAAGGTGGCGAACCCTAACCCTCCGGAGCCGCCGTTGGACGTAGGACCATTTCCGAAGTCGAGCAGGCCGGCGCGATCTGTGTCGCTGGGAACGCGAAGATTCCTGGCATAGCGTGCGTCGGCTCCCATTTTGAAGGAGTGATTTCCGAAAATCTTGGTCCAGTTGTTTACGCCCTGGAACTGATCCTCTTTTTCGGTGGTGGGGCAGTTGCAGCGAGTGATGTTCAAACCGGAACCGTATTGGGTGCCCTGGCTTTGCGGATTAGTGGGATTATTCGTGAGGTTGGTGCTGCCCACATCGGCAAGGTTGAAACCCGGGGCGCCGTTGGTAAAGCGGTCGCCCAGGTTAAGCCCGGGGATACCGAGCTGGTTCGCGAAGGCGACGCTCTGGTCGTACTTGGAGGTGACGATGTTGTAGCGGTAGTATCCCAGGCGGAAGTCGGTAAGCAAAGAGCTGCTGACCGCGATATCCGCGCCCGCCGCGAGGCTGTCATTGGCTCCGCTCGACGTGCCACCGAAGCCGTTGATGCCAAAGCCTGCGCCGCCCGCCGCGCCAAAGAGAGTTGAGCCGCTCAGGACATCGGTAAATCGGCTAAAGCGCTCGAAGACGTGAGTGTTTTGCGTCCATTGAAAATCGGCGCGCTCATCCCACTGATCGTTGTTGAAAAGACCAGTGCCGCCGGAGGCGTAATTTCCCGAGGAGAGAAAGCCGAAGCTGCCGGACTTATTCGGCGTATACGGCTGCAAAAGCTTGAGCAGGTTGAGCGCCGGCGTTGACAGCCGCGAAGCGGGGATCACCTGTCCGGGGAACGGCAGGCCGGTTTGCGGATCGTAAATGAGGGCATTGCCGGCCCCGGCAATCGCATTCGCGTACTCACTGAAATCGCAGCCGGGAACGCCAGTGGCGGTTGGCGATTGCCCAAGACAGGTGCTGATCAGGTGGGGTGAGGGAACAGTCATGATGGCAGAGGAGCCGACTTTTTGCCGGACTCCCTGGTAATCCCCGAAGAAGAAGAGCTTGTCTTTCTTAACGGGACCGCCAATCGATCCACCGAACTGATTAAACAGCGCCTGGGGAATGAGCCTGCCTGTGACCGGGTCAGGATTGAATTGGGAAAACGGATCCCGGGCGAGATTCGCGGCGCTCTGGCGGTAATCAAAGGCGCTGCCGTGGAAGTTATTGGACCCTGACTTGGTTTGCACGGTGACGACGGCCGAGACCGCCTTACCGAATTCCGCGTCGAAGTTTTGCGTGGCAATCTTGGCTTCGGTGATGGCGTCGAGCGCGGGATTGACGACGATGATGCCGAGTATCGGATCCTGATTGTCCGTTCCGTCCAACTCATACGCGACGCCGCCGAAGGCCTGGCCATCGATCTGAATTTGTTGGCTGCCCTGCGGGTTTTCGTCTGCAGCGTGACTCCAACCCAACTGTTGCGCACCGGGCAGCAGAAGTTGCAGGCTGGTGAAGTTTCGGTTGGTCAGCGGCAAGTCGGACACAGTCTGCTGGGAAAAGACGGTCGACACGTCGGCACGATCCGCTTTCAACTCCGGCACAGTGTCGGCGTTTACAGTTACGGTCTCCTGTTCGCCCCCAATTTCAAGCTGAACATCCACTTTGGGTGAAGTGTCCGCGGCGACGACGACGCCGGTCTGGGCAAACGTCTTAAACCCACTGATGCTGACTTTGATGTCATAGGTGTCCGGGATCAAATGCTGCACTTCATATTCGCCCGATCCATTGCTCTGGGCGGTCACCGACGTTCCTTTGGATTCGTCCGTGACGGTGACGGTGGCGTTTGGCACTACCGCGCCGGTGTTATCGGTAACCGTCCCGAAGATGGAGCCGTAGATGGCTTGTGCGAAGGAAATGCCGGGCAGTAACAAAAGGCCCAGGAGGGCGGCCAGCGCCTCGGGCTTGTGCGTTCGCATATCACTAGCTCCAAAATCCTGCAGTTCCGCTTCACGGCTTTCGCGGCAGTTTGACAGTCTGCGGCGACGATGTCGGCGGCGCTCCAACAACGGCCCAGGGGAGGGTGAGTGCTCACGTCCACCGCTCGTCTGGAGGGGAAACAGCGAAGAGCGAATTATCGACCGACGATTTGCCTGTCTATCTAATTCTTTTTGTGGCGCAGGTAGCCGAGGCTCCACACTCTGCGACGCTTTATAGACACCGCCGGGTATCGTTGTCAAGCCTGCAAAGAACGGTGCATTCTTATGCCATCAAAACACCGGCGGGCAAACGCACCTGCTCCTGTGACTAATGAGGGCTGCAATCGCCCAATTTTGATTTCCGGTCGTCGGTCGTAGGCATTAGAAGATGACTTTCGCAGCCAATTGCGCGATCCGGGGGTCGCCGGCCTGGCCGGCGCGAAATGTGCCGAAGGATGAATTGTTGTTGAGTTTGTCGAAGGCGCTGATTTGATCCGTGCTGTTTACAGCCCCAGTACTGGTGCCCTCAGGAGCGAAGTTGGGATGATTCAGGACATTAAAATATTCGCCCCGAAGCTGGAGCCGCAACCGCTCGGTCACGGTAAAGTTCTTGGAAAGCTGCACATCCCAATCGGCGGTCTTGGGCAAACGATAAGGGTTCTTGCTGATATTGCCGAAGGTGCCAAAGATCACCGGGTTGTTGGCTCCGCTGGCCGTCTTGGTCGGCTGGAAGGCGGCCGGGTTCAGCCAGCTGACGCAGGTTGCGGTAACGCCGGCGCACGAATTGTTGCTGTAGATTTTGGAGCCCGGAATCAACGTTCCGCGATCGTTACCAATACCGGTGCCCGAAATCTCAGTGCCTTGCAGGACGGTAAAGGGGCGGCCGCTCGCCGCGGAGACGATGCCGGCGAACTCATAGTCACCAAAGACCTGGCGCATCCAGCCGCTCGCGTTCTTGAGGATGGGGGTTTGCCAAACGTAGGACGCCGTGAACACATGCGTGTGATCAAAGCTTGAGGGACCATAGTCGAATCGATGGCGATCCGGATCGCCGAGGGGGCGCGCCGAGTAGCCGGTATCGAAGCCGGTCACTCCTTCTCCAAAAGGCAAGTCATCCAGATTCCGGGAGTAGGTATAGTTCACCAGCGCAGTGATTCCGTGCGAAACGCGCCTTTCGAGCGAACCCTGCAGCGAGTTGTAATTGGCCTGGATGTCGTTGATGTCGCCCTGTACGGTGGAGAAGGTGTTGGTGCCGAACTTCCCTCCGCTGGCCGAGCGAACCAGCAGATTTGTGGATCCGGTGCTTGCTTTTCCAGTCGTGTTCACTGCGCCCGGATTGAAGTCCTGGGTCTCGAGAATGTTGATACTGTGCGATCCCACATACGTGAGCCTGGCCACCGTTTGGGCGCCTACTTGGCGTTCAGCGGTTAAGTTCCATTCGTATTCAGTAGGCACATGGTATTTTCCGCTGGGATCGTAGGTGAGAGCAATTTGGTTAAAGGGCGGAGAGTACGGGAAGTTTGTGGGAGCCGGGAAAGGGCTGGGAAAAGTTGGATAGCTGGTTGCCTGGCCTCCATTGCACTTTAGGGTCACCTTGGTTGCCGACTGGGTGCAGAGTGGATCACTGAAAGACCCCGCAGTCGAAGAGGGATTGGGAGCGCTGTTGCCCGCGGTGGAAAGGATGAACTGTGGGCTGAAGGGCCACTCGTCGACAAAGCGATTGCTCAGCATCCCCATGACACGCGAGTCATAGAAGATGCCGAAGCCGCCGCGCAAACTGGTCCTGCCGTTGCCTTCCATATCGTAGGCAAACCCTACGCGCGGAGCGAAGCCTTTGAGGCTGGTGTTGAGTGCGTTCTTTGGCATGCCGGGATCGCTGGGAATGCCATTCGCGCTGGAAAAGAATACGCCCGGTGGTGAGTTGGGATAGACGCGAGAGGTTACGTTGCCGGCCATCGCGGTGAGATTGACCTGAGCCCATCGATCTCCCGTGTCGCGCCAGGGAAGAGCAGGCTCATAGCGAAAACCAAGATTGAGCGTGAGACGGCGCGTGGCCCGGTAGTTGTCCTGGATATAGAAGCCCAGGAAGGTGTTGCGGTTGTTCTTGAATTCGCCGGCGCCCTGCTGCAGGGCATAGCCGTTCCCCGCCCCGCTGCCATCGGAGAGGATTCCCGCGAGGAAAAGTTGATAGGTGGCGAATTTTAGTCCCGGGAAGAGGTAGTCATCCTGGGTGCCGAAGCCAAAAATTCCTGGTTGATTGAACTGATTGTTCAGATCCACCTGCGAACGTTCGACGGAACCTCCAAAACGAACGTCGTGGTTTCCCCTCAGCCAGCTCACATCGTCACTCCAGGCAAAGTTATTGCGGGTGAAGAAACCGGTTGGGTTGTCGCCCAGGGTAAACCCGCCGGTTACGCCGATCCCTTGAATGGCGCCGGGCTTGGGTTGAAAAGGAAGAGGCACTCCGAAACCGGCCACACTGACAGCATTGGAACCGGGTCCGCGGTGGGATACCTCCCGCGAGTAGCTGAACCGGGCGTCGTTGACGAAACTGGGAGAAAAGACGTGGGTTTCATGCAGCAGGGCGTTTTGCGCAACGATGGAAAAAGTCGCGTCGGTATAAGCAACCAGCGCCAGGGGGTTAAAGACCGGGGCCTTAGTGAAGCGGTCGTACTCATAGCGCATGGTAAGCCGGTCATTGTGCGTGAGCGAGTAATCCAGACGGCCCATCCCCGAATCGAAGTTTTCTACATCCGGCTTGGTAAAAGGCTCAGTAGGATTGGAGCCCTGCGGAATCGGGCCATCCAGGCTGTATTTCGCCGAGGAACCCAGGTAGGCGCCGGTAGACGGGTTGATACCCAACATAGCCGCAACCGCGGGATCGATGGTTCCGGCGGTTCCGAAGGGTCCGCCGCAGGTGGGACACGCTCCGCTGGGAGCTGCAAGGAAGCTCGATATATCCGATTGTCCAACCACTTTGGAGCTGCCCAGAACGATATTGCGGAAGGCGGTTCGCTGGTATCCGGCAAAGAAGAATATCTTTTCGCGGATCACCGGCCCGCCAAGCGTTCCGCCAAACTGGTTGCGCTTGATCTGGTCGTGGGTGGTCGGCGTAGCAAAGTAATTCTGGGCATTAAAAGCAGGATTACGAACAAACCAGAAAGCATCTCCATGAAAGGAATTGGTTCCCGACCTGGTAATCACATTCACGACCGCACCGGCATTCTGCCCGTATTGAGCCGAGAAGTTACTCGTCTGCACGCTGAATTCTTCGAGGGCGTCAGGAAACGGGAACGGTTGATTGACATTGGTGTATTCGTCCACATAATTGCCCCCGTCCAGTTGATAACTGATCTGGGCAGGGCGGGAGCCATTGGCGGAATAAGTCACGGCGACGGGGAAGGTCTTGGTGGCGCCCTGGTCGGCTCCGCCGTTGGGAGCATTGACTGCTCCGGGAACGGTCAGTACCAGTTGGGCTACATTGCGGCCGTTGAGGGGCAGCCCAGTCACGCGTTGCGCTTCAACGACCTGTCCGAGGGTGGAGGTCGAAGTGTCCACGCGGGCGCCGTAGCCTTGCACAACGATCGTCTGGCTGGTGGCCCCCGGCTGGAGTTGCAGACTGGCGTTGAGCGTCTGGTCTGCGAGCAGGGTGAGTGTCTGCCTTTCTGTGCGGAATCCCTGCGCCTCGATTGCCAATATGTAGTCCGCGGGATCGAGCGATGAAAGAACAAAGTACCCGTCAGTGTTGGAAATGGCCTCGCGGGAAAGACCCGTTGCGGTTTGCGTGGCAGTCACTTTCGCGGAGGCCACGGCTGCGCCTGTGGAATCCGTGAGCGTGCCGACGATACTGCCGAGCCCTTGGGCATGGGAAAACTGAGGGCACAACAGCAGAAGGATCGATGCGAATGTCAGTCTGGCCTTCATAGTCTTTCTTTCCAGGCCCTCGAACGATGAAGCTCGAACGGCCATCATTGATTGGCTGCGTAACTTTGTTTATTCCGGTGCTGAGCCCTATTACCGAAGCGAAGCAGACGGGATCCGGACTGTCATTGGGCAGCTGATCTCAGGAAATTGCAGTCCAGCGATGGACATTGATGGATGGGCAACAAGACTGTCAAACGAGAAAAATTAAATGCTTCTTTTAATGCCTTTAAACCATGCGTAGAATCCCAGGAAACCGACGAAATGCCTCGAAGTACGCCCTGGAAATGGCTGGGAGGGAACATGGATGTGCACCAGTTGGAAGTGTTCCTGGCGGTCATGGAATCTTCGAGCGTGACTCGCGCCGCGGAGAAGATTCACTTATCTCCGGGCGCAGTCAGCATCCAATTGCACAATCTTGCAAGCGAGGTGCAAGCGGAGCTCTTTGTTCATCAGGGCAATCGGCTGGTTCCGACTCCTGCCGCCGCTCGCCTGGCCGAACATGCGCGGCAAGTAGTGAAGCTCATGAAACAAATCGGGCAGGAGTTTGAGGCCGACAGCGCCAGAGACACTCGTCCTCTTCAGTTCGCCACCGGGGTAACTACCCTGATTTACCAGCTTGGCACTCCTTTGCGGCGACTGCGCAAACAATTTCCCAACGCCGACATACGAGTAACTGTAGGAGTGACAGAACAGATTGTTGCGGGTCTGCTGGATCGCCGGTTCGACCTGGGCCTGATCTCACTGCCCGTCAGCCAGGAAGCTCTCAAGATGATTCCGTTGTTTGCGGAAGAGCTGTTGGTGATTCGTCCGTCAGCCAGGAGCGTGGGCACAAGCAGCATCGGGCTAATGTCGGTTTCGGAACTGGCCAGCGCTTCTTTTCTGCTCTATCCGCAACGCAGTAATGTCCGGCGCGTGATCGATCAGTTTTTCCGGGAACTCAATGTATCCCCACGAGTCAGCATGGAAGCGGATGATACCGAGGCCATCAAGCGGCTGGTCGAGTCCGGCTTTGGTTACTCTATCCTGCCGGCGCATGCGTTGCGGGAACAGACCTGCTTCTTCGAAACATTCCGGGTGGAAGGTCATCACTTGCACAGAAGTCTGGCGCTGGCGATGGTGCGCAGCGAGTACCCACGCAAACTAACCGAGTGCATTGCCGAGTTTCTGCGCATGCAACTGGCGCCGGCCGAGGGCCACGGTGGAGTCACCCCGGATTTCAATGCAAAAGACGCGACCTCGGGTCACGACTGATCGCAGCCTTGAATCGCTCATTGCGGCGACCGGAAAACGGTAAGGTCGAGATTTGCAAATCCCGCTCGGGCACAGCCGGGCTGCTGCCCGGTCTTGACGAGGTTGCTTCCCGGCGCTGTATTCTGTTGGGCGATGAACTGGCTACCCTCCCTCAGGGCCCTGCTTATATTCGCTGTTCTTATGGCTTTCTTTGCAGCCGCGTATTGGGCATGCGGCCGCCGCGGCAACGTTCACACGCCGGAGAGAGACACAGGAGTTTATCTCGGAACATTTTGAAGGTCCCGATGGAAGATCCGGACCTGGGGGCAGTTTTTCCCGCCCTTGTTCCCTTGTGGGAGTCTTTCGCCCAAATGGGAAGTAATCGCTTCAATTGACGGGACTTGAGGCGCCTATTTTCGGTTTTCGCGTTACATTAGTAACCACACGCGAAGCGGCATTGGACGCTGCTTTGAACCGCGGCGTCCCACAGGCCAGCAACGGTAGGGCCCTTCAGGTTCCGCAACGCTCTTCAATCGAAGAAGGAGAGATATGCTTCAGACCGAATATTGCGTTATTCTTCGCCGGCGAGCTACCGAGTACTACCAGCCATATCCGCGAACCAGGCGCTTTTACGTGGGTGCACCCTCGGCTGATCATGCCTTGAAAACAGCGTCGAAGAGACACCCGCAGTACAAACCGATTGGGGTCGAGTTGAGCGACCTGCCCAGCACCGAATTCTCCGCGTCCGCAGCTTCCGCGGGAAGCGAAGTTTCAGCCTGAGAGCCTCGGATGCAATCGCCAGTCGCCGGAGATTTCTCCGGCGTAAATCCGGGCACAGCTTTTTAATGTGCGCGACCCGCGCTCAGATGACCTGGCGACGACGGATGGAATGAACGAAAAGGCCCGGATGTAAGCCTGCTGTCGCTGGTGGAGTCGTGCTATCCGGAACCTCAATCGACCTAACCTCAATGCATGACTTGGCCGCCGTCGACATTGATGGTCTGGCCTGTGACCTCGCTGCTGCGAGCCGATGACAGGAAGACCACCATGTTAGCGATGTCTTCGGGTTGCTGCCATCGGGCCAGAGGCGAGACAGCGCGCACTTTTTCATCGGCCCACTCCGCGTAGGATCGACGGCGATCGGGGGGTTGCTGTTCATTCCATGCTTGCCAGATGCGCTCATTCAACGGGGTGCGCACCATACCCGGGCAGACCACGTTGACCCGGATGCCGTGTGGCGCGAGGTCCTTGGCCAGGCACTGAGCGAAGTTGATATTCGCTGCCTTGCTTGCGCTGTAGGGGGGATCGGTTTGGGAGCCGATCTGGCCGGCAACGGAAGCCAAAAAGATGAGGGTGCCCTGCTTGCGAGCGATCATCCCGGGCGCGATGGCGTGGGCTGCGTGGACCATGCCCAAAATGTTGACTTCAAGCACGCGCGGCCAATCGCCGGGCTGCAAATTGCTGAACGGGAAGCCAAACTTGCCGGAGCCAGTGGCGGCTGCGTGCACGAGGTGAGCCACTGGGCCCAACGCGGTTTCGGTTTGCCGCACCGCTTGCTCGACCGCTGCGTAATCCGAAACGTCAAGCGGAAGCCCCAGGCAGGGCACGCCGAACTCCCGCGATAAGGCAGCGGCTACCTCTTCGACCCGATCTGATCTATCCCACACGGCAACACGGCACCCTTCGCGCGCGAAGCCCTGAGCACAGGCCAGCCCAATTCCGCTCGCGCCACCGGTGACCGCGGCCACATCTCCGCCAAACGCCAAATCCATGCCTCATCCCTCTAGAGGTTCATCATTTCACGACGCAGTGTTGCATGGCGGACAGGACGCGGGTTCGATTGAGAACCGCGCCTCAATCCTTAAGTGCTTTATAATCAACAAGAACACCATAGGCACCTAACAATCACTGAACTTTCACTGTGGACTGCTCGGCATGAATCTTCCTGCCGCCGACGTTCTGTCTGGCCCCGTCGTCACGGTACCGAACGACAACCCGCGCTATTTCTTCTGGAACACGGGAACAGGCAAGCCTCAGAGTGCGGTCACCAACTGGCAGCACGACCTGCGTGAGCTGTTCAGGGCCGCTGGGTTCCCTGAGGGGCATCCGCATCAGTTGCGCGATACCTTTGCTGTCCGTTTGCTGGAGAAGGGCGTTCCGATGGAGGAAGTCTCAAAGGCCCTGGGTCACGAGAGCATCAAAACGACTGAAAAGTATTACGCAAAGTGGGACAGGGGAAGGCAGAATCGTCTTGATTCTCTGATTCAGAGTACATGGGAAGGCAGCGTGAGTGCTCACAGGCCATAGCCCCCTCAGAGGAAAGTCCCTTCCTAAAGGCTGGTCTCCGGTAAAGCTAAAAGGACGTTCTTGTCACCTGCTTGAAAGGGTCAAGTTGTTTCCCGGAATACCGAATTAGTGTGGATAATGGGTCTTCCGGGAGTCGACTGTGCCTATATCGAAGAAAGCCGGGATGCTTCAGCTCCTCGGCATTGGCTAGCCGCTCGGGGCCACGGGAAGTAGACCTAGTCGGTCAGCGATACGGGGAGACATCCGAAACCGTTCGCCACTGTCGGCCTCAAGAAGCTTTTGCTGTGCAGCAAGCATCGCGTATTCAACTAAGCTATTTACATCGTTGGTTGAAATGTGCTCGTATAGATTCCCGCTTATCTCGACAGACCAGTCCTTCTCAGAGGGGTTTCGAGACAGCGCAATCATTATTGCTTCCACGGTAGCTCCTCCGATGTAGTCTGGTTTGCTCGTGCAATCAGCGACATCTGTGCTTTCCTCACCGCCTGAGCGACGAGCTGTTTCACAATCTCGAAGGATATAAAACAGTGACGCTCATTGTCTACCTCAACCGACCAGCTCTGATCCTCGCGATTCTTCCAAAACAGAATGCGCAGTTCGGAGGGTGGGGCTTTTCTGTCTTCCTGTAGTGGTGTGCCATTAGCTTTCAATATGTGTTCTGCGACCCCCCTCTCGAAGCGAACAAGCAATGGGAAAATTTGAAGTCTTCCTCTGGGAGGATACTGGGCTGAGATGAGAGGTTGTCGATGCGCAACATTAAAAGTCTTTCATCTGGCATTGCTTGCTAGTAAAACATGAGCCACAACCGCCGTAACAATCGCCGTAGGGGGAAAAG
>JBARKD010000498.1:0-12531 GCA_049800615.1 Acidobacteriaceae bacterium
GGAGAATCCGATCAGCCCACTCCCGCCTTCATCAGTGAGGCAGCGATTGCTTCCCTGCGTGGCGGCGAAACCTTCTACTCAGAGAATCTGGGCAGGCTTTACTTGCGAGAAGCCATCTCTACCTACCTGAGCAGTCTTCACCAGAAGCCGATCGGCGTGGCGCGAGTTGCCGTAACCGCTTCCGGCAACTCGGCGCTAATGCTGGCCAGCCAGTTGCTTGTCAAGCCAGGCGACCGCGTCGTGACAGTAACGCCGCTGTGGCCCAATGCGGTTGAGATCCCGAAGGTAATGAGCGGCCGTGTCACCTGTGTTTCGCTCGAGGCGCTCGAGGGCCGCTGGACGCTGCCTCTCGAGAAGTTGCTGCAGGAACTCACGCCGGACACTAGAATGCTGGTGATCAACTCGCCCAACAACCCGACCGGCTGGACCATCCAGCGAGCCGAGCAAGCCGCGATTCTCGAACACTGCCGCCGGCACGGGATATGGATTCTCGCCGACGATGTTTACGAGCGGCTGGTCTACGCAGACGGAATGCGATCTGCTCCATCGTTTCTGACCCTCACTGAGGATTACGATCGTCTGATCACGATCAACAGCTTCTCAAAGGCGTGGTGCATGACTGGCTGGCGTCTTGGCTGGATGGTCGTGCCGCCGCGCCTGCTGGGCGACCTCGGAGCACTGCTTGAGTACAACGTTTCCTGTGTCTCTGAATTCTCGCAGCGAGCGGGCACGACCGCCATGCAGCAAGGTGAGCCCTACGTGGTGAAGTTGCGATCCGAACTGGCGCAAACCAAGGCAGCGCTCTCGACAGCGCTCAGCGCCCTTCCCGGGCTGGAAGTTCCGCACGCCGATGGCGCGATGTACCTTTTTCTTCGCGTGAGTGGTGAAGACGATTCGGTGCGGCTGGCAAAGCGGCTCATTGACGAGGTTGGGCTTGGGCTGGCCCCGGGCAGGGCTTTCGGGCCCGAAGGAGAAGGCTGGTTACGTTGGTGTTACGCGGCAGAGTGGAAGAAAACTGAATCGGGAATTGAACGCCTGACGAGATTTCTCTCCAATTATCGCCGCCCCTGACCGAGCACATCTCAATCTAAACGGGATTTACTTCCAGCTGCGGATGGCGATGGCCGCTGGTGGTAGCGCCTGCCTCCGGGGGAAGGCCGAGGCCGTCCAGGACCGGGCCCAACGCCAGCACCGCCATACAAAGGAAGGCCAGCTGGAAATCGTGCAATTCAGGTTTCGCCGCCGAGTGACCACGGGCGTGAGCGACCATGCGCAGGGTGATTGCGCCGATGGCCACCCCCATTCCCAAGCTGAGCTGCATCACGGCGCTCAAAAATCCGTTGGCGCGGCTCATCTTATTGCGCGGAATCTCGGCGTAGGCCAGCGTCGTCATGCAAGTGAACTCCATGGATCGCGAAGCTCCATGAAGGAAGAGAATGCAGACAATCACGATGGGCGCCATCGCGGGGCTGAGCAGCGCACACAGAGCTATGGATCCCGCCGTAATGACGCCGTTGACAATCAGCAAACGGCGAAATCCAAAGCGGCGAAGAGCCTGAATAACAAACGCCTTCATGATCAGATCACCGGCAAACAATGCAATCAAATACAGGCCTGATTGAAAGGCGTTTAACCCGAAGGCGAGTTGGAACATGAGCGGCAGGAGAAACGGCAGCACCGAAACAGCGATGCGAAAGGCGCTCGCTCCGTAGACGGAAAGTGAATATGTCTTCAGCTTCATCGAATCGAGATCGATGAAGGATGTGGCTGGATTGCGATGGGCAGCGAAAATGGCGGCCGCGCCGCTGAGCGCGCTCAGCGCCAGCACGATGCCGGGTACCTGCCATGGCACATCCCCGCTGCCCAGCTTCTCCATTCCATAGACCGCTCCCGCGGAAGCGAGGCCTGCGAGCAGGAAGGTTGGCCAGTCAAAAGCGTATCTTTCGTCGCTACGAAGGTTCTCCACCCATAGCAGCGTAAGCACCAGGGCGATAGCGCCGACAGGAAGATTGAGAAAGAAGATCCAATGCCAGCTGGCATAGGTAGTGATAAAGCCGCCCAGCGGCGGACCGACGACCAAAGCGGTCAGACCGGGCCAGGTGATATACGCGAGGGCCTCGGTCAACTTTTCCTTGGGAGTTGCCCGCAGCACAATGAGGCGGCCAACCGGCACCATCATAGCTCCGCCAATTCCTTGCAGAACGCGCATCAGCGTGAACTCAGTCAGCGTATGAGCGGCTCCGCAGAGCATCGAGGCGACGGTAAAGATTCCGATCGCCGCTGCGAAGATGGAACGTGCGCCAAAACGGTCGGCAAACCATCCGCTGATAGGAATGAATACAGCCAGCGTGAGCAAATAGGCCGTAATGCCGAGGTTGAGGTTGACCGCACCGGTATGGAAGCTGCGCGCCATCTGGGGGATGGCTGTGGCAATGATGGTGCCGTCCAGCATCTCCATGAAGAACGCGCCCGCGATCAGACTCGTTACGTACAACGGCGAGCGGCTTTGATTCATCTGCTGGCTGAGAAGGGTGCCTGGATCAGGTGGTTTCCAAGCCGCTTAGGCCAGCTCTGCGCTCAAACGCCTGAATCAGCGATCCGAGACTGCGCTCACCAGGGCTGTCTGGCCGAATTTCCGCTACCACTGGGGGCGGCACGGCTTGCGTCGCCCGCTCCTGCATCTTGCGCGCTTCATCGGCCGAAACGACGACCGGGCCCGTGGGCACCGCCCCACTCAGCGCAGCGCCGGATTTACCCAGCTTGCCTAGCCTGTCGATCTGCACGTGGCGTCGTTCCATCCGCCGCCGCGGCGGAATACGCTTGATTTCCGGTTCCACCCTGACGGGGGGAGCAGGAGGCGGAGCGGCCGTCAACTTATTCAGCACCTTAACCTTATTTTTAGCGGGAGCTGTTTCCAGAGCGGGTTGCCTGCGTTTTTTTTGCGCAGCTTTTGCTTTTTCCTTTGCCTTTGCCAAAGGCAAAACAATCTTTGAACCATTGCGCGAGTCCTTCAGCGCAGCGACGAGGAGGTCACGCACCCGCTCCAGGCGGGCCAATTCAGCATCAATTTGAGCAATTATTTCTTTCCGTGTGGTCATGCCGTCCTCATTTTATCGCCCTCTGCACGCTTCTGCCGATTTCTCACCTGTGGAATTGACGACGGCGTCACTATTCGCACCGGATTGCAGTCATCGGCTCAATTTGGGCTGCCCGCAAAGCGGGAAAAAGAGAAGCTAAGGCGGCGATGAAGGTCAGCACTGTCACCGACGCTATTAGTACCCAGGGATCGCGAGGCGAGGTCGCATACAGGAAGCTGGCCAGCGCCCTGGAGGCCAGCAAAGCCGCAGCCAACCCTGCCACTGTTCCCAAGCCGGCAACCAAGGCATTTTCCCGAAAGACCATCGCGATCACCCGCATACGCTGCGCGCCGAGCGCCATGCGAATCCCGATCTCGCTGGTGCGCCGCGCTGTGGTGTAAGCCAGGGTTCCATAGAGGCCGATGCCGGTCACCAGCAATGCGCAAACGGCAAAGAACGACGACAGTAAAGCCATCATGCGCTCCGTGCTCATGGAGTCTTTGAGCTGATCTTCCATAGGAGTGATGACGGGCGCGGGAATCGAGGGAGCCAGCCGCGCCGTGAGGGAACGTGCCGCGGAGAAGAGCGCATTCCTCGGCCCTTCGATTCGGATTACGGCATTGAGGGAAGGCTTCTTCTGCTCATCCTGCTGTATAGGCACGTATCCGGCGGGTGGCGCAGGGTCGCGCACGGCGCGGTATTTCGCGTCGCGCACCACCCCAATCACCTGGTACGCATGATTCTGTTTATCCACGATTTGCCGCCCAACCGCATTCTCCTCAGGAAACAGCAGCTTCGCAGCGGATTCGTTGAGCGTTATCTTGCCTCCCGACGCGTTGTCATCGGCCCAGGTAAATTCCCTTCCTGCAAAAACGGGAATGCTCATCGTGGCGAAGTAATCCGGACCTACGCTATTCATATAAAGGCGTTGCAGCTGTGCTCCCGGGGCTGCGTATTCGTTATCCCAGGTCCTGTGTGTGAGGGGAACGATGAATTGGAAGCTTACGTTCCTGACTCCTGGCTGTTGGCTCAGTCCCTCGCCCAATGCCTGATACAGTCTCATGAGCGCATCGCCTTCGAGCGGCTGTTTATCCATGCTGAACGCGATGTTCACTACGCCTCTGGGATCGAACCCCAGCCCCGACCAGTAGAGCCGGACCAGGCTAGTCGCGAGCAGACCGGCTCCAAACACCAGTACCAGGGCCAATGCTACTTCCGATGCCAGGAGCACACGCGGCCAAAGCCTTCGCCGATTCAGGTTGCCGGCGTGCTGTCTGTCCTTGATGTGCTCCGTAACGTCACCGGCGGTCGCCTGCAGAGCTGGAACCAGCCCGATCAGCAGAGCAGCCGTGACGGTCGCAGCGGTGGCAAAAGAAAACACGCGCAGATCGAGGGACGTATTTAAATGCCATCCGATAGGGCCGATAGGGCCACTCATGAGCAAAGTCGACAGTGATTTGCTGACCAAAGGGGCAAAGGCGATTCCGGCGGCAGTTCCCAACACGGCCAGCAACAGGCTTTCCGCCAGCATTTGCTGGATCAACCTCTGCCGGCTTGCTCCAATGGCCAGCCGGGTGGCCAGCTCGCGTTCGCGTGCAGCGCCGCGCGCCATCAACAGACTAGCCAGGTTCAGGCACGCCAGCAAGAGGATGCCGATGCACATGCAGAACATAGCCATGAGAGGTCTGCGAAATAAAAGGCGAGCGAAAGTATATCCACGGGAACCAGGTTCCGCGGCAAAATGAAAATGCTCTTTCTCCTCCCCCTTGACCCAATCGGCGTCCTCCGAGGCCTGATGAAGAATGGGGAGAGAAACAGCGCCCAGGGAAGCGTTCGCCTGCTCCAGGGTGACACCCGGCTGCAGCCTCGCACCCACAGTAAGCCACCACGCGTGAATCCCATCCTCTATGTGGTTCCGGGGCGCGTCGATGATAGGGTCCGCGTCCAACGGCGCATAAATCTCGGGCTTTCGCGTCGGATCGGCGCCTATAAAGCGCCCAGGCATCACACCGACGACGGTAAACGGCACGTTGGCAATGGTCAGTTTGCGCCCCACCACGTCGGGAGCGCGCGCGAACCACTTTTCCCAAAAGTGCTCGCTGATGACAACCGCAAACCCTTTCGGGTTGCCGCCGCGCCGATCGTCCTCCGAGGTAAGATATCGTCCGAGGAGGGGTGGGATCTCGAGGGCGGGAAAGAACTGCCCGCTAACCAGCATCCCCTCAATATTCTCGTTTCCCGACCGGCCCTTGACCTGCAGTACGTCCGAGTTAAACGCGAACACATCGGCAAAAACTTCATGCCGGGTCTCGAGGCCGCGAAAGAGCGGGTCACAAAACTCGTAGGTTGGTTGAGGGCCGCCTTCTTCGATGCGCAAGACGGTCAACTGCTCCGCCTGCGGCACAGGCAGAGGGCGAAGCAAGAGACCATTGATCAGGGAGAAGACCGCAGTATTTGCGCCGACGCCCAGGGCCAGGGTGGAAAGCGCAACCAGAGTAAAACCCGGAGACTTTCGCAGCAGCCGGGCCGAGAAGCCGGCGTCGCGCACGAAGTTTTCCAGGGACTGGAATCTCCACAACTCCGTCAGGCGTTCCTGCCACTGCGGCTTATTTCCAAACCTCTTCTTTGTTGCCAGATCCAATTCGGCTTGTGGGACGCCTTGACGGGACAGCTTCTCGCGCAACAACGCCTGGTGGAACTGCAACTCTTCCGCGATTTCGCGCTGCGTGCTGTTTCGGCGGAACAACGATTGGATCTTAAGCAGGAATTCATGGAAGGTCATTGCGCGCCTTTCAGGTAGCCTGCATGACAAAGGCGACTGCCTTGGTCAGCCTTGCCCAGCGCTGCGACTCCGCATTAAGGCGCTTTTTTCCCTGGGCTGTGAGCTGATAAAACTTAGCGCGGCGATTGTTATCCGAAGCCCCCCACTCGGCTTTGAGAAGCCCGCGCAGCTGCAGCCTATGAAGCGCCGGGTATAGCGCGCCTTCCTCTACTTTGAGCACCTGTTTTGAGGTTTGCTCGATCCACTCCGCCACCGCATAACCATGCAGAGGCCCACGCGCCAGCGCTTTGAGAACCAGCATCTCCAGCGTGCCCTGTATCAGATCGCCGCCTTCTTCCCTAACCATATTAGGGGAAGACTAGGCGCGGATTGCAGCAATTGTCAAATGGTTTTGCTGTGCATGGGAGAGCCGGTGCGTTGGCTCCCGGCTTTAAAGGACCTTCACTACGACCACCGTCTGGTCGTCTTCCTGGGCCTTCTTTCCGGCAAAGGCAGAGACGGCCTCCGCGATCGAGGCAACCAGGGCCGCTGCCGGCTGTGTTTCTTTGCTGGTTACCACGTCCTGTAAGCGGGTGAGCGAGAACTGCTCCCCGGCCTCGTTCTCCTGTTCGATCATGCCGTCCGTGAACAGGGTGAGGATGTCACCCGGATCGAGTATCACCAGCGTGTTTGTGTATTCCGCATCTTTCAGAATGCCCAGGATGGGCCCGCCCTCTTCCAATTGCAGCGCCTGGCCGGTTTTGGGGCGAACCAAAAGCGGCGGATTGTGGCCTCCGTTGGCATAGTGCAGGGTTTTGCGGGCTTGATCGAAACGAGCGTAAAACATGGTGACAAAAGTCGCCGAGTTCGTGACCTGGCGAAACACCTGGTCCAAATCCTTGATGATCTCCGCGGGTCCGCTCAATTCGTGAGCGCGTAGCCTCAGAGCCACTGCAAGAGAAGGCATAAGAAGCGAAGCTGCGGCGCCGTGCCCTGAGACATCCGCAATCACCACGTCCACGATGTCATCGGAGATCTGAAAAAAGTCGTAGTAGTCGCCACCCAGCAGGGTTGCGGTCTGCATGGCCGCGGCAAGCTCGAGCGATGTGCAAACCGGGGGCTTGGGTAGAACCTGCTGCTGCACCTGAGAGGCCAGCATCAAGTCATGCTCGTATTCATCCCGCTGCCGCCGAACCTCCTCTACCAGGCGATTGCGTTGCTTCGCGACCTGCGTGACCAGAAATCCCACCACAAGAAAGCCCGCGAGCGTGATGAGATCGCGAACCTCCCTCACTCGTTGCGTCTCCGGCCCCGTTCCATAAAAGATGTCGGCGAGAACCACGCACGCCACAGCCAGCAGGCTGGTGAGCAGAGGTGGATTCACCAACGCGCTAAGCGCGATCGGCAACAAATACAAATAGCCCAGCGAGACTTGAGGTACAACCTTCCAATCGGTATAGGCGATGGCAGCGACGGAGAGAAAAACAAGGAAGTTGAACACCCCGGCAATGCGGCCTTCCTGCGTCTTCACCCGCAACTCGTCGTCTACTTTCTTCTTTCTGCCTGGGATCAAAGCCACTCGCGACACCTCACGCTAAGTTGAGACGTAGCCATACTATAGGAGAGCGGGAGCGAGAGCAGTTTTTACGGATTGTGGAGCTGAGGATTGCGGGCGCGGGGGGTCAATTTGCGAACTACGAACTCCTGGAAGATATTCCCGATGCCGGACCCGGCAATGCCAAGCAGCGTGTTTTCAAAGGTCAGCTGCGCTCCGTTCCGGCTCTTCGCAGGATAGTAAAGGTTGGAGATGCCGCCGGCGGCAAGACTTCCCAAAATGCCGGAATAGTCCGGCTGCCAGCGGCCATTGTCCCCTTTGCAAATCACCGCGGTTGCCAGTGCATAAAAAACCCGGGAACGTATGCTGCCAGTTCCTTTATAGAAATAGCGAGGATCCTGCTTCAGGATTGAGGGCAGGATGGCGCCCCCGATCATATTGCCGATAAAAGTATCGGCGTAGGATGCGGCAAAGCGTTTCGCATAACCCTGGCTTCCCTGTCCGTAGCCGTTGAATCCATCGGTCGCCTGCTGCAGGCCCGCAACGAAGCCGCTGGAGGCGAAGGTGACCGGATCCACGTTGCTCTTCCAGGCAAGCTCAAATTTCTGTTTGCTTCTGAGCGACAGCGCGTTGGGATCGTAAGTGACATAGAAATTGGGAATAACGCCCAAAACACGCTGCGTCTCCTGCACTTTGATCTGCTCTTCCGCCAGCTCGTAGTGATCGGCGCCGCTGACCTGAACCTCCGTCGTAGCCCCTGCAATGTCTATCGCGACGTCCAGCATTTCCTGGGTCTCTCCGGGATGCAGCACTCCGTCTACCTGCCGGACAGCAAAGCCTGGAGCGGAGATGTCGAGCTCAAAAGCGCCAACCGGGACATTGGGAAAGGTGAACCGGCCTTCCGCATTCGACTTGGCATGCATTTCCGCATGCCCGTCGGGCACGAGCATGAGTACAGCCGAGACAACGAAGTTTCCGGTCTGATCAACCACTCGCCCGCTGATCGTCCCCGTGGATGGAGGTTGATCCGGGGTGAGAACGTTTTGCGCAAGCAAGCTATCCGGCGCTTGCTGCGCTTGCGCCACGATCGGACAGCAGAAAAAGGGACAGCAGAAAGAAAGCCAGATCACAGGCCACGGAGGGAGTGCGCGGAAGCGGCGGCTCTGGATCATCTGTCTGCAGCATAGAATGACACAGGATTGAAGCTGAATACCTGTTAATGGGGATGCGCCGGCAGATGCGATGCTGAATCGGTGCAGTGCAGCGAAATGCGGCATTTACAAAGCGAAATGCCGCCTTCTCACGCAAATGGTGTAGATACTCTAGTGGTGCTTGCCGGAGGAGTGATGTCCACCACCACCTCCTCCTGAGTGGCCGCCGCCGCCGAAGAAGCCTTTTCCGCCGCCCCCGAAACCCTTCTCGGAGTGGCCGCCGCCGAACTTAGGCGGCTTGCTGGAATACCCGCCAAAGCTTTTTCCGGCAAAAGCGGAACCGAATCCAGACGAGGGGCGCTGGGCAAAACTGTTGCGTGCAAACTCTGATGCCGGCGCACGATATGCTGGCTGCGCAGCAGCCTGACCTCCATAGAAGCTGGAGCCGTACGTTGGCCGGCTGTACTGCGGCGAGGAATTGAACGCCGGCTGGAAGTGGTTAGAGGCTTGCTGCATAGGCCGGGCGTATCCTACGCCGGATGATGGCGACACCGGTCGAATCCCCTGGGGCGGCCGTAATCCTGCATACCCTTGCGCAGGACGGTTCGCAAATCCCTGCCCATAGCCAGCACCGTATCCACCACGGGATGAAACATAGCTTCCGCCTGATCGATTGAACCCGTTGTAGCCTCGGGCCATTGTCCCTGGCTGAGCAAATACCCTCCGGCCCCCATGGGCGAAACCCCAGTCCGCAACCGTGGTGCTGTGCGTGAAGTAGCTCGATTGATGAAACAGCACTGTCTGGGCCAGCCAGCTCAAGCCCCAGCCCAGCAAGCCAAAGGGAGTACGGTCGAACGCTGTCATCAAAATGCCCAACCCGAAGGAGACCGGCGAGGAGCCGAAGAAAGAACCAATGGCTCCCAATAGGGAAAATCCAGGATAGGGCGAGATCGGTTGGCCGTAGACGACCCAGGGGTTATAGGCAGGCACATAGACCACCTGCGGATTTGCCGGCGCCACCTCGATGTTGCCCTGGTCATAGCTGATGGTTTCCTGCGGCGTGTTCTGCAGGTTGCCGGCCTCCTGCGCGCGCTGACGCATGACCTGGATCGCCTGCAGAATGTCCTGCGGCTGGTTGTAGTACGCCGTACCCAGGTCGGTGGTCCAGCGTACATTCCGATCCATTTCTGCCAACACTTGAGGAAATGCGGTCAGTGCCTTCACGCTTGGGTCCCAGTTCTGCGCGTCCGCTCCGGCAGCAATTTGGTCGGCAGGGGCATAGCCCTGTGCCTGCCGCCAGCGGTCTGCATCCGCTATCTGGGCCGGGTAGGTGGACGCTGTCAAAACTGGAGCGATGAGCGCGTCAGGATAAAGCGCTATCGGCGCCACCAACTGTTCCAGCTGATCCGGACTAAGCGGCTGCATTTGAGGTTGCGCCTGCCCGTAGCCCGGCTGGGCTTGGCCGTAGCCGGGATAGGCCTGCGGTTGACCATACGATTGCTGTGGATAGCCTTGCTGCTGTGGATAGCCTTGCTGCTGGGGATAGCCTTGCTGCTGAGGATAGCCTTGTTGCTGTGGATAGCCTTGTTGCTGGGGATAGCTTTGCTGCTGGGGATAGCTTTGCTGCTGGGGATAGCTTTGCTGCTGTGCGTAGCCGGGCTGTTGAGGCTGCGGCGGGTAGTACGGCTGCTGTCCGTAACCCTGTGTCTGTCCATATGCAGACTGTCCGTACGGCGAAGGCTTGGGGTAAGTCTGCTGGACAGGCTGCGGGTACTGAGGAGATTGCCCGGAGTACGGGTATCCTTGCTGGGCAAACAATTCTGTTGGCAATAGCAACAGAGCCAGCAAAAACGCCATCGAGCGTCTGAATGCCTGCGCGACAGGGATGCGAAATCCGTGCAGGTAAAATGGGGGATTCATTCTATTCTTCATGACCTACACGATCCGTCCCGGGACGGCTCCTTCTTCCACATCCTTCTACATCGCTGGATGATTCAGCCTCCGGCGCATCTCTCTGCGTTTCCATCGTCCGCCGCCAGCAGCTTTGCGCCCGCGAGAGCAGCTACCAGTGATGACCCCAACCGTCCGGCTTAGTTCCGCGGGGATCTCAGCGTGATTCTATTCCCTGGAAGATTTTGCATCTGTCGCAAAAAAACCACAGGAAGCAATTCAGAGCGATCCTCTGTCTTCCGCGGGACCGGCGATTCGCGACCGGCAAGGGCGATCCCTCATAATGGTGATGAGACAAGCCACTTCAACTGATCGTCGCGCTTGTAGCGCGGCTCCCGGAAAGGATTACGGTCTCCCTCATGTCGAACCTCGCACAACTCAGCCAGGACAAAGCCGGCGCAGCGAAGCATCTCAAAGAAAACTACGATGCCTTTAGGGCCCGCGGACTCAAGCTTGACCTGACGCGCGGGAAGCCGTCCGCGGCTCAGCTCGATCTGAGCGCCGAGTTACTGATTCTGCCCGGAGTCGACGATTACCTCGCCGAGGGGAAAATTGACGTCCGCAATTACGGTGGGCTGCAGGGTTTGATCGAAGCGCGCAAGCTGTTTTCGGGGATGATGGGCGCCCCGGCCGAGCAGATTCTGGCCGCCAACAACTCGAGCCTGGCACTGATGCACGACACCATTGTTTATGCACTTCTGAAGGGAACGTGGGATAGCGTAACGCCCTGGTCGCGGCACGGGGAAATCGCGTTTCTTTGCCCGGTTCCCGGATACGACCGGCACTTCAAAATCTGTGAGGATTATGGAATCAGGATGATCCCCGTTCCTCTGCGCGAAGACGGTCCGGACATGGACGAGATTGAGCGGCTGGTCACGGAGGACACTTCCATTAAAGGCATGTGGTGCATGCCAAAGTACAGCAACCCGACCGGCACAGTGTATTCCGACAAGGTTATCGAGCGCCTGGCGGCGATGAAGACGGCAGCGCAGGATTTCCGCCTGTTTTGGGATAACGCCTATACGGTGCATCATCTGACGGCGGAACGCGTGGAAATCGCCAACATCCTGGAATTGAGCGCCAAACACGGGCATCCTAACCGGCCCTTTGTCTTTGCCTCGACCTCCAAGATCACATTACCCGGGTCGGGTCTGGCTCTGTTCGCTGCTTCGAAAGACAATGTGCAGTGGCTTCTGGCAAGACTAACGCCGCGGACCATTGGCCCGGATAAGGTCAACCAACTGCGTCAAGTCCGTTTTCTGAAGGATGACGCGGGCATCGTGAAGCTCATGGAGCGGCACCGAGTTCTGATCGCGCCCAAGTTTGAAAAGGCATGCCAAATCTTTTCTGAAAAGCTGGCTCAGGTTCCGGGCGTCTCCTGGACTCAACCCAAAGGCGGCTACTTCATCAGCCTCGAAGTGCCTCAAGGATGTGCGAAACGTATCGTCGCGCTGGCCAAAGAAGCGGGCGTCGTGCTCACACCAGCCGGAGCAACCCACCCTCATGGAAAGGACCCTGACGACCGTTTCATCCGCATCGCCCCAACGTTTCCCGAACTACCGGAAGTTGCCCAGGCGGCGGAGGGCGTAGCGATTTGCGTTTTGCTGGCGACGGCCGAAAAGGGACTCTAACGGCAGTGATCACGACCACCCGGCCTGCCTCCGGCAAGCTGAGCGTGCTCTCTTCACATCTCCGCAAGCTCGTCATCCTGAAGCGGGGCGCGCTCACAGGCGCTCCGCTCAGAGCTTGTGACTTTATTTCACTCAGCCACGGCGCTCGACGAATCGCCACTTCCCCGCCGGCCAAGTTTCCCGCTATTCTGAAGCTATGGAATTCCTGACCCACGACGAGATTGTCCGGTTGTCGCCACCCGAGCGGCTTGCGCTCATTGCGCAGCTTTGGGACAGCCTCGAAGAACATCAACTCCCCTTGACCGATGCACAACGGGCGGAGCTTGAACGCCGCATGGCATCTCTCGAGCAAGACCGCAACGAGGGCGTGACGTGGGCAGCATTGAAGGCCGAACTGGAACAGCGT
>JBARKD010000499.1:0-21165 GCA_049800615.1 Acidobacteriaceae bacterium
AACCACGCATCTCCATTACACGCAAAACATGATGGAGAACTCGTACATCTTTCTTTTGAGCTTGGCCGGGTTTTGCTTTCAGTACGAGTGGCTGCGCAGCGGCAGCCGCCGCGCTCTGCTGATTGGCGCCGCGGCGTTCGGTTTGAATTTGTTGACCCGGCTGCCCACGGGCCTGGATCTCCTGGCCGGGGCGGCCTTCCTTTTGCTGATCCTGTGGTTTGAGCGGGAACGCAGCCGCGCTCTTTGGGAACGATGCAAGGTATACGTCGCAACGGTGGTTCCCGTGTATGTCTTTTTCGGTTTGATCGATCGCCTTTATCAGTACCACCGCTTCGGATCGTTCTTCAATACGTACATCATGCTTATCGGACGCGAAGAGAAGATGCTCGATCCTTCTCTGCCGGCGAATTATCCCTTTGAGACCCCCTGGCACGTCGGCTTCTTTGGCGCTCTTTTCAAGCCTGAAAAATCGATCTTTCTGTTCGACCCTCTCCTTGTTCTCACCCTGCTTCTTTGCGTCGTCGCCTGGAAGCGATTCGCTCCGGACGTCAAAGCCTACCTTGTGATGAGCGGACCGTTGCTGATCGCGTACCTGAGTTTTTATGGCCGATACACGGTTTGGAGCGGTGACTCCGCCTGGGGCGACCGCTATGTCTCCACCACGGTCGAACTGATTTCGGTGTTGGCGGTTCCTCTGCTCCTGCGCCATCGCCGGCAATTAGGGAACGGAATCTGGATCGCGGGACTTGCCCTGCTGGCTATTGCCACGTTTGTCCAGCTGGTGTCTCTCGCCTTTTGGTGCCCGCTCGAGCTCTACCAGATGGAAACGCTTGGCCATCCAACCTTTGTGATTGCCTTGCGGGTGAAGAACATTATTGCCTTTGCCCTGGGGAAGATGGATACATGGGGCCTGAACAACCACGCGATGACGGAGGATCCGTGGGACTACGTCCACATCACGACATGGAATTTTCTGCCCTTTCTCCTACGCCGCGTCGGCGTGGCTCCGGCCTGGGCCGTCGATATTGTCTTTGCCGTATGGGGCGCCGCGCTTGCCGCATTGGCGGCAACGCTGTGGCGACTGGGAAATGTCCTGCGCCGTCTGGCGTGGGATCCCTCATCCTCGCCCACCGAACGCCACATCTTTTAAGCCCGCACCCCAATCGTTTGACAGGCCCCGGCGTCTCCCTTAATTTTCGTAGGTATGGAGACAGGCATGGAGACACTGAAGGGAAAAGCGGCGTTAGTGACCGGAGCCTCGCGTGGACTGGGCGCGGCCATTGCGCTGGAACTGGCGGCCAAGGGCGCTAAAGTCGCGGTGAATTATTTCGCCAAGCGCGAGCGGGCAGAACAGCTCTGCGCCAGGATTAAGAATGAGGGCGGCGAGGCAACACCCTATTACGCCGATGTACGCCTCGAGGCCGACATCGCAAAAATGATCCAGGCCGTCAATGACACCTATCACCACATCGATATTGCCGTGATCAATGCGACCGGCCCGCAACCTCTTTTAACCATCGAAGAGCAGACCTGGGAACGATACCTCGACCAGCTCGAGTTCTTTGTGAAGTCACCGCTCCTCATCCTGAAGCAGGTGGTTGCCGGGATGAAGAGCCGGGGCTACGGCCGCATCATCCAGATTGGCAGCGAAGTTGTTGAGCTGGGAAACCCCGTATTCGCCCATTATGTTGCGGCGAAAGGCGCGCAACTGGGCCAGACCCGGTCCTGGGCCCGCGAACTGGCGCCTAGCGGGATAACCGTGAATCTCGTGGCTCCCGGCTGGATTCCCACGGAACGCCATCTCCATTCCACGCAGACGGAGATGGACGCCTACAAGGAAAAAGTGCCCATGGGATACATGGGCGCTCCTCAGGATGTAGCCGATGCGGTTGCGTTTTTAGCCAGCGACGCGGGCAGATTTATTACCGGTCAACGCATTTCGGTCAACGGCGGCAACACCATCGCGTGATCAGCTCATCGCGCGTAGTGTGGGGCTGATCTTCAGAGGTGCCTCTGTGGCCGCTTGTACCTGCGCCACAGAAACGTCCGGCGCAATTTCCTGGAGTACGAGCCCTTCCCTTGTCACGTCGATCCAGGCCAGCTCGGTGGCGATGGTGTTGACTACGCCTACTCCGGTCAGAGGCAGTCTGCAGGCATTGAGGATCTTGGGCCTCCCATCCCGCGTAGTGTGCTCCATGGCCACGATCACGCGCCGCGCACTGGCCACCAGATCCATGGCGCCGCCCATGCCCTTGACCATCTTGCCGGGGATGATCCAGTTGGCCAGGCTTCCCTTGGCATCCACCTCCATCGCTCCCAGGATGCTGAGGTCGATGTGGCCTCCGCGGATCATGGCAAACGCTTCCGCGCTGGAAAAAAAGGAAGTTCCGGGGAGCACGGAAACCGTCTCCTTCCCCGCGTTAATCAGGTCGGGGTCGACTTCTTCTTCGAGCGGATACGGCCCAATCCCGAGCATGCCGTTCTCCGATTGAAGAACGACTTCCACCCCCGCGGGCACATAATTGGCGACCAGGGTTGGCATGCCGATGCCAAGGTTCACGTAATAGCCATCACGCAGCTCCTGGGCGACTCTCCGGACAATCCGATTGCGCTTGTCAATTTCTGCTGTCGGCTCTCGCCTAGGTTCCTGCATTGGGTTTCCTCACCGTACGGCGCTCGATACGCTTTTCACAGGAAACGCATTGGAAGATGCGCTGTACATAGATTCCCGGGGTCACGATCGCATCGGGATCCAGCTCGCCCGGCTCAACCAGGTGCTCCACTTCGGCGATGGTAGTGCGCGCGGCAGCCGCCATCATCGGATTGAAATTGCGCGCTGTCCGCCGATAAATCAGGTTCCCCTGCCGGTCTCCCTTCCACGCCTTTAGCAAAGCAAAATCCGCTTTGAGCGCTGTCTCCAGCACGTAATCCCGCCCATCGAAGGTGCGCTGTTCTTTGCCCTCCGCTGCCAGCGTGCCTACGCCGCTAGGTGTGTAGAAGGCGGGAATCCCCGCTCCGCCGGCGCGGATGCGTTCCGCCAGAGTTCCCTGGGGAATGAGAGAAACCTTGAGGCTGCCGGCAATCGCCAGCTTCTCCAACAGCGCGTTTTCCCCCACGTAGCTGCCCGTGTGTGAGGCGATCATACCCGCCTCCAGCATCAGGCCCATGCCGAACCCATCAATGCCCATGTTGTTGGAGATGGTGTGCAACCCATTGATGCCGCGGCGTACCAGGGCCGCAATCGAATTCTCTGGAATGCCGCAGAGCCCGAACCCGCCCAGCATGATCGTTGCCCCCGAAGGGATGTCGGCAACCGCTGCCTCGGGGTTGGAAAAGACTTTATTCATAGCAAGCCGAGTCTACCCATTTAGGATTTAATTGAGAAGGGAACAACGTGGCTAAGGAAAGCTTTCGTTCCGCACTCGAGCAGGAGCGCCCGCTGCAGGTCATCGGCGCCATCAACGCCTACACAGCGCGCATGGCGCAAGCCACTGGGTTTCGTGCGCTCTACCTTTCCGGCGGCGGAGTTGCCGCCAATTCACTCGGCCTGCCCGATCTGGGCGTCAGCACCATGGACGATGTGCTCGTCGACGTCCGCCGTATCACCGAGGTCACCACCCTTCCCTTGCTGGTGGATATCGACACCGGCTGGGGAAGCGCCTTCAACATCGCGCGCACCATTCGCTCCATGGAACGTGCGGGAGCCGCCGCGGTTCACATCGAGGACCAGGTGAGCGCCAAGCGTTGCGGCCACCGCCCCGGCAAAGAGCTCGTATCGGCCGAGGAGATGGTCGATCGCATCAAAGCTGCGGTCGATGCCCGCACCGACCGGGACTTTGTCATCATGGCTCGCACGGATGCCCTGGCCGGCGAGGGATTGTCCGCGGCGCTCGAGCGCAGTGTCGCTTACGTGGAAGCCGGCGCCGACATGATCTTTGCCGAGGCGGTTACCGACTTGACCATGTACACCCGGTTCAAGGAGGTGGTGGAGGTGCCCATCCTGGCCAACATTACCGAGTTTGGCCAGACCCCTCTCTACACAGCCAAGGAGTTGGGAGATGCCGGCGTCGATATTGTCTTGTTTTGCTGCGCTGCCTACCGCGCCATGAATGCCGCTGCCCTGAAGGTTTACCATGCCATCCGGGACGCTGGAACGCAGAAAGACGTACTCAACCTGATGCAGACCCGTGCCGAGCTTTATCAATTCCTCGGCTACGATGCCTACGAGGAAAAGCTCAATCAGCTCTTCGCGGCTGTCAAACAAAGCTAATGGGGGGAAATTATGGCTACCACAACGGAACAGCCCGCAACCGCCTTCAAACCGAAAAAATCCGTTGCCCTGTCCGGAACTCCCGCGGGCAATACCGCCCTGTGCACCGTGGGCCGCACCGGCAACGACCTGCACTATCGCGGCTATGACATTGCAGACCTTGCCGCTCATTGCGAGTTTGAAGAGGTGGCCTGGCTGTTGCTTCGTGGCAAGCTGCCCAATGTCACTGAGCTTGCAGCGTACAAGAAAAAGCTTGCTCGCCTGCGCGGCTTGCCGGCCAACGTTTATGAGGTGCTGGAACAGTTGCCGGCGGCGACGCATCCGATGGACGTGCTGCGCACGGGCGTGTCCGCGCTGGGTTGCATTCTGCCGGAAAAGGACGACCATAATCCGGCGGGAGCGATCGAGTGCGCGGATATACTACTGGCCACCGTTGGCTCGATGCTTCTCTATTGGCACCACTACAGCCGCAACGGACAAAGCATCGATGTCGAGTCGGGAGAAGATACTCTCGCCGGACACTTTCTCTCCCTGCTGCACGGGCAACCTCCGAGCAAGGAATGGATCCGCGCGATGCAGGTGTCGTTAGTCTTGTATGCGGAACACGAGTTCAACGCCTCCACCTTTACCGCCCGGGTGATTGCCGGCACTGGCTCCGACATTTACTCCTGCATTACAGGAGCAATTGGCGCGCTGCGCGGACCCAAGCACGGCGGAGCCAATGAAGTCGCGCTGGAGATCCAGCAACGCTATGCCACAGCGGACGACGCCGAGCGCGACATTCGTACCCGGCTGGAGAAGAAGGAGGTCGTCATCGGCTTCGGTCATCCGGTCTACACGGTCAGCGATCCGCGCAATGTCATCATCAAGAAAGTGGCGCACGATCTGGCAGAATCCACAGGGGACTTTGCCATGTACCGCATTGCCGAGCGGCTGGAAACCGTGATGTGGGACGCCAAGCGCATGTTTCCCAATCTCGATTGGTTCAGTGCTGTCTCCTATCACCTGATGGGCGTACCGACAGCGATGTTTACGCCACTCTTTGTTTTGGCCCGTACTTCCGGATGGAGCGCCCACATCCTCGAGCAGCGTGCCGACGGTAAGATCATCCGCCCGGCGGCGAATTACACCGGACCGGAAGACCTTCCCTTTGTTCCTTTAGCCGAGCGGCCTTAGCAATGTTTTGCAGCGAAAGAAATCCCTCGGCTCCGCTCGGGATGACAAAGGGTAGGGCTGTGTTTTCATTGAGAGTCGTGGCTGAATTGGCGAACTGCAGATCCCTCGGCTACGCTTCGGGATGACAAAGGAAACGCCCGCGACTGGGTTATGAGCAGTGGCTTGATGAGCCCCGACCACTAAATTTTCACCTGCCCACAAAATTGTCATCCCGACCGGAGCGAAGCGAAGTGGAGGGACCTGCTGTCTGCCAATTCAGCCACTACTCTCAATGAAAACGCAACCCTACCCTTTGTCATTCCGAGCGAAGACGAGGAATCTGCAGTTCTGCAAGTTGTGAATTTGGTCTCAAGAGAGCAATAGCGAATGTCCCACGCCCAGACCACGGAACGCCCTTCCTACGACCAGGTCCTGATCGATATCGCCGATTATGTGTGCGATTACGAGATCCAGAGCGACCTGGCCTACACAACCGCGCGCAACTGCCTGATCGATACTCTCGGCTGCGGCCTGGAGGCGCTGGAATATCCGGCCTGCACCAAGCTGCTCGGTCCGATTGTCCCCGGGACGCTCGTACCCAACGGGGCCCGGGTGCCGGGCACTGCCTATCAGCTTGATCCCGTACAAGCCGCCTTCAACATCGGCGCCATCATTCGCTGGCTCGACTTTAACGACACCTGGCTCGCGGCGGAATGGGGACATCCCTCGGATAACCTGGGTGGCATCCTGGCAGTTGCCGACTGGCTCTCGCGCACCGCTGTGGCCGCGGGCCAACCGGCGCTCACCATGCGCGCCGTGCTGACCGCAATGATCAAAGCGCATGAGATCCAGGGCTGCCTGGCGTTGGAGAATTCTTTCAACAAGGTTGGCCTCGACCATGTGGTGCTGGTCAAGGTTGCTTCGACGGCTGTGGTCGCCCGGATGCTAGGCCTGAACCGCGAGCAAATCCTCGATGCGTTGTCGCTGGCCTGGGTCGATGGCCAGAGCTTGAGGACCTATCGGCATACACCCAACACCGGTTCGCGCAAGAGTTGGGCAGCCGGCGACGCCACCAGCCGCGCAGTCCGCCTCGCGCTTATGGTCAAAGCCGGAGAAATGGGCTACCCCTCCGTGCTCACCGCCAAAACCTGGGGATTTTACGATGTGCTGTTCCGCGGGCGGCCCTTTACCTTCCAGCGTCCCTATAGCTCCTATGTAATGGAGAATGTTCTCTTCAAGATCAGCTATCCGGCTGAATTTCATGCCCAGACTGCCGTCGAGGCAGCCATGGCGCTGCGCTCCAGGCTGCTCGCCGCCGGAAAGTCCGCCCAAGATATCACGGCGATCCAGCTTCGCACCCATGAGGCTTGTCTGCGCATCATCGACAAGAAGGGACCGCTCAACAATCCGGCCGATCGCGATCATTGCGTCCAGTACATGGTGGCCGTTCCTCTCCTCTTTGGCCGCCTGACGGCCTCGGACTACGAGGATTCTGCTGCCGCGGACCCGCGTATCGACGCGTTGCGGGAGAAGATCCAGTGCAGCGAAGAAGCTGCCTTCACAGCCGACTACCACGATCCGGAAAAGCGCTCGATTGCCAACTCGCTGACGCTTACCCTGCACGATGGCAGCACATTGACCGAGACGGTGGAATACCCACTTGGCCACCGGCGCCGCAGGAGCGAAGGCATCCCGTTGCTGGAAGCGAAATTTCGAATCAACCTGGCCCGCCGATTCTCCACGGAACGCCAGCGCGGTATTCTGAGCGCGTCCCTCGACCAACAGACGCTCGAAGCAATGCCGGTTCAGGAGTATGTTGATCTGTACGTGCCGTGATTTCCAACCGCTTTAAGAAAGCATGCTCATGCTGAGCCGAAGAGAATTTGTTGCCGGGATGCTGGCCACCCCCCTTGCTGCCGCCTATTCCTCTTTTGCCGCCACCCTGGCGCCCATGAAAATCACGCGCATTGAGACCGTCTACTGGAAAACGCGCGCCGATGCGCCCTTCTGGCCTCATTGGACCTGGCTGAAGATCGAGACCGACGCCGGAGTCTCGGGCATCGGCGAGACGTATCCGCGAAACCCGGTGGAGGCGGCGATGGTTCACAACGTGGCTCCTTCCCTGATCGGCCGCGATCCGCGGGATATTGAACGGATATGGGCGGACCTCTACCGCACGTTCGATTTTCAGATTGCCGGCGGTACCGAAATGCGGGTGTTGAGCGCGTTGGATCTCGCGCTGTGGGATCTGCTGGGAAAATCGCTGAATGCGCCGGTTTACCGGCTCATCGGCGGCAAAGCGAACCCCCGGGTGCGGCTGTACAACACCTGTTTCGAATACAAATACGATTTCAACCGCGAGCCGGAAAAGATCATGCGCGAGCTGATCGATACCCGCGGCATCAAGGGCATCAAGATATGGCCCTTTGACGGCGCCGCGCTACGCAACAAAAACGAATACATTACCTGGCAGGATATTGACCAGGCGCTGGTCCCGGTGAAGAAGCTGCGCGATGGGTTTGGCGACGAGATCGAGATAGCGATTGAATTTCATGCGCAGTGGAACCTGACTTCCGCGATACGCATCGCCCATGCGCTCGAGCCCTATAAGCCGATGTGGCTGGAAGACATGCTGATGCCGGGAAACTTCGACCAATATCACCAGCTTGCCGCGGCGACCTCATTGCCCCTTACGGTGGGGGAGCGTATGGCGGGCAAAATGCAATTCGAGCGTCTACTCGAATCGAGGACGCCCAAGTACGTGATGTTCGACGTCACCTGGTGTGGCGGCCTCACCGAGGCGCGCAAGATTGCCGCCCTCGCCGATGCCCAGGAATTGCCGATTGCGCCCCATACGGCAGGCGGTCCGCTGCTGTTCTACGCCTCTACCCATCTGACCACGGCGTCGCCCAATGTCTGGATCCAGGAAAGCTGCCAGCGATTCTATGAACATGATTGGCCGTTGATGCTGGAAAATCCCATCGCTCCCAAAGACGGCTTCATCCAGGTGCCGGAAGAAAGCGGCTTCGGCATGCAGATCAAACCCGAAGCATGGAATCATCCAGCTTCTATCCATGCGGTTACCGATCACGCGTCATGAACAAGTAAATTCACTGGAGGAGAAACATGGGCCGAGCTGTCTCTGCGCTTCTCATTTTCAGCCTCACCACGGTTTTAGCGGCCCAGCAAAGCGCGCTGGACGAAGCCGGTTGGGAACAGCGCTTCAAGTCCATACCCGATCCTCAACGTATGCGGGCCAATATGGAGCGGCTCAGCGCGCGGCCGCACCACGTGGGCTCGCCCTACGACAAAGAAAATGCCGAGTGGATTCTCGCGCAGTATAAGCAGTGGGGTTGGGACGCCCACATCGAGGAATTTCAGGTCTTGTTTCCCACCCCCAAGACGCGTGTGCTGGAGATGATCGCGCCCACGAAGTTTACCGCCACGCTCGAAGAACCCGCTGTCGCTGTCGATCCCACCTCGAAGCAAAAAGACGAGCAGCTCCCTACCTATAATGCGTACTCACCGGACGGAGACGTGACCGCTCCGTTGGTCTATGTGAACTATGGCGTGATGGCCGATTACGACGAGCTAGCCCGTCATGGGATCTCGGTGAAAGGAGCCATCGTGATAGCGCGCTATGGTCAGTCGTGGAGGGGAATCAAGCCTAAAATTGCGGCCGAGCATGGCGCGATCGGATGCATCATTTACTCCGACCCTGCCGACGACGGCTACACCGTGCAACGGCCCTTTCCCCAGGGCCCCATGCGTCCGGACGAAGGAGTACAGCGAGGTAGTGTGCTCGATGGGCCACTGTATCCGGGAGATCCGCTCACTCCAGGGATAGGCGCGACCCGGGAAGCGAAGCGGCTCAAGGTAGAAGATGCTCCCTCGATCGCAAAAATCCCGGTGCTTCCCATCTCATATGCGGATGCCCAGCCGCTCCTTGCAGCCCTGGACGGCCCGGTTCCTCCCGCGAACTGGCGCGGGGCGCTGCCCATCACCTATCACATTGGGCCGGGGCCCGCGAAGGTTCATATCAAGCTTGCTTTCAACTGGGATCTCAAGCCTGTGTACGATGTGATTGCTACCATGCGCGGTTCTGAAGAGCCCGATCTTTGGGTGCTGCGTGGCAACCATCATGACGCATGGGTCAACGGCGCTGACGATCCGATTTCCGGCCAGGTGGCTTTGCTCGAAGAAGCGCGAGCCCTGGGCGAGTTGGCTAAGCAGGGATGGAAGCCAAAACGCACCATCATCTATGCCTCCTGGGATGGCGAAGAACCGATGCTGCTTGGTTCCACCGAATGGGTAGAGCAGCACACAAATGAGCTCAAGCAACATGCCGCGGTGTACATCAACAGCGACGCCAACGCGCGCGGCTACCTGGCGGTCGAGGGTTCGCATTCGTTGCAGTCGTTCATGAACAATGTGGCCAAGGATGTCGAAGACCCGGAATCCAAAGTCTCCGTCTTCAAGCGGCAGCAAGCCAGAGTGCTATTGCATGGCAACGCCAAAGAACAGGCACAGGCGCGAAGTGGCGACAATCTGGCGATTGGCCCTCTCGGTTCGGGCTCGGACTACGCTGGATTCATCGATCACGCCGGTGTTGCCGCGATCAACCTCGGTTTCTCGGGAGAGGATCCTTCCGGCAACTATCACTCGATTTATGACGATTTCTATTGGTACACGCACTTTTCCGATTACGATTTCGTTTACGGCCGAGCGCTCGCCCAAGCCGCGGGCTTGAGCGTTATGCGCATGGCGGATGCGGACATCCTGCCCTACGAATTCGAGGGGCTCTCCCGGACTGTGGCCCAATACATCGAAGAAGTAAGAGCGCTGCTCGAGACGCGTCGCAAAGAAGCCGAAGACATCCAGCGGAATCTAAGCGATGGCGTGTATGCGGCGGTCAACGATCCTCGCAACCCGACCTTCGCTCCGCCGCCAAGAGAGATTCCCCCCTATCTGAATTTCGCGCCGCTCGACAACGCGGCGGCCGCTTTGGACCAAGCCGCCAAACACTACGCCAAGGCGCTTGCCGGCGTCCAGGGCAAGCCGCTACCCCCTGGGACGCTAAAGACGATCAATGAAGAGCTTGCGCAGTCAGAGAGAAAGCTGACGGTGGCACAGGGGCTGCCCAGGCGGCCCTGGATGCAGCATGTGCTTTACGCCCCGGGCTGGTACACGGGCTACACTGCCAAGACCATGCCCGGCGTACGAGAAGCCATCGAAGAAGGCCGATACAAAGAAGCGGAAGAGCAGGCTGTCGTGGTTGCACGCGCCCTCCAGGATGAGGCAGCTTGGATCGAACAGATCGCCAAGCAGCTCGGCAACTAGATCAGCTCTTTTTCGCTCATCACCTTGCGCACATAGGCCAGGTCCCGGCGCATGGCGGCGATCACTTCTTCCTTTGGCACCGTGAGCGTCTTCTTCCCGTTCTCCGCGCCTCCAAGCCCGGGATACTCGAAGTGAAGCTGGACTGGCCCGGAGAAGCGCCCAGCGGCTTTGACCAGGGAAAAGAATCCAGAGAAGTTGACCATGCCCTGGCCTGCGCCACACCAGTGCGGAGCCCACGCATCTTCGATATCCAGCGACTTGTCGTAAGGATCCGCGTGGGCATTCTTGCCTTTGTTCTGTGCCCATGTGAAATCCTTGAGCGCGATCCCCTTCATCTGGTTCATCACCAGGCGGGAACTGTCGATCCAGCCGCCGTAGCCGCCTTCGACCGTGGCATGTCCGATGTCGTAATTGACGCCCATCCATTGTGGGTTCAAACCCTGGAACAAATACCACAAATCCCAGATCGGAGCACCGACGAGTCCCGGTCCGGAATGCGTGTGGTACATCCCGCAGATCCCATGCTTCTCGTTTAGCTCGGCAAGCGCCTTGACCTGTGGCCGCAGCTCGTTCAGCCGTTCCACGATTCCTTGTTTTTCCGGGTAAGGTACAAATCCCCAGCGATAATCGTGGATGCCCAACTTGCCGGCGGTTTTAAGCACGGCATCCGCGTGGGGCGTGTCGACGCTCATGATCTCGGTGGTGATCATGGGCACCTGGAGGCCGGCACGATGAACCGCTTCGACCGCGGCGGGCAGGTCTTTCTCCACATTTTCCGGTAGAACATGGCCTTGCGCGCGAACCGTGATGTCGATGCCGTCGAACCCGATATCGCGGGCGATTGCAGCCGCATCGCTGATGCTGGTCCATTGCAGATGTTTAGAGAAAACGCAGATCTTCAATTTCTGCCCCGTGGCGGATTCTGTTTCCGCCGGTGCGGGACTCTCCACCGTTTCCCCGGCAAATGCTTGCCATGCGCTGGACATAGCGGCCCCCAACAGCAGCGTACGCCGTGACATCGTACTGTGAGACGACAATTCGTTGTTCATTTTGCGTCACCTATTCTGCAAGATTCTTGCGCGATCGGAACATCACGTGGAAGGCAGGCCAAAGCACAGGAATACGGAGCCGGCTGCCACCGCCAGGAACTGCTTTCCCTCGACCATGAACGTCATGGGAGAGGCTTTCATCCCAACGTTCGTATTGAAGTGCCAGAGTGCCTTGCCATCATGCTCATCCACGGCTACAAATGCGCCGTTGGGGTCTCCATAGAAGACGAGGCCGCCCGCGGTCGCCAACACCCCTGACCAGGTCTTCAAAATCACAGGTCCTCGCTGAGGGGTTTCCCAGGCGACATCGCCGGTATCGATGTTGATCGCGCGCATATACCGTTCTGGCGGCGGTTCGGGTTGCAAGGACGTCGCTTCCTTGGCGGAAAGCTCGACCTGGTGACAGGCCTCGAGCGTCATCAAGTAGTAGAGCCGCGTGGTGTGGCTGAACGCGGTAGAGCTCCAGTTCGCCGCATTGTCCGGGCAATCCTTTTCCCGGCCGGAGACTGTCGGGGGTGAAACAGCCAGTTTTGGGCGCCCATCGGCGCCAATCCCGGTAGCCCAATTGACCCGGTGCAGGAATGTTTTTGTGAGCAGCAGTTCGCCGTTGGTCCGGTCGAATACGTAAAAGAAACCGTTCCGGTCTGCGTGGAGCAGGAGTTTCCTGGGCTTTCCGTGATATTCGGTATCCACCAGCACGGGCGGTTCCGCGGCATCGCGATCCGCTGTGTCGTGGGGGGTAAATTGAAAGTACCATTTGAGCGCCCCGGTCTTTGGGTCGAGTGCGAGCACGCAGTCCGTAAAAAGATTGTCACCAGGGCGGTTGCGATCGTCCCGGTCCGGCCAGGGATTCCCCGTTGCCCAAAACAGGGTGCCGGTTTCCTTGTCGTAGGTCCCGGTGAGCCAAGTGGATCCGCCGGCCAGCAGTGGCGGCGTTTTACCCCATGTTTCCATCCCGGGATCTCCAGGCTTTGCCGGCAATGTCCAGTGGCGCCAGACGAGTTCACCGGTTTCTGCCTTGTAGCACGCGATAAAACCCCGCATGCCCCAATCGCCTCCGGAAACGCCCGCGATCACCGTGTCATTCACGATCAGAGGCGACACCGTGGAACCGTAGTGCTCCTTCTCCTCGGGCATGACGACGTCCCACACCAGGCTGCCCGTCAGACGATTCAACGCCAACAGATGCGCATTGTCGGTCACCATGAAGATCTTGTCGTTCAATATGGCGACTCCCCGATTGGTGCCGACGGACGCATCTCCCACCAGCCCCGGCGTCGGCGGACGCGAGTACTTCCAGATTTGAGCGCCGCTGAGCGCGTCGATTGCGTATGCCTGGTTATTGCCGGAAACATACATGACGCCGCCGGCAACCACAGGCGTGGATTCCAGCCCTAAATGCGGCATGGGAAAAATCCACTTGATGACCAGTTGCTTGACATTCGTGCGGTTGATTTGCGTCAGATCGCTATAGCGGTTCCCATTCAACTTGCCGTTATATGTGGCCCAGTCACCGGGTTGCGGTTCCAGAATCCTGGAAAATCCGAAATCCCCATCCCGTGAATGACTCAGGGTATTCGTTTCCTTTAGCGCCCCCGGCTCGATTCCGGTCAATTGGCTTAGATACGCGCTCAGGTTCTGCAGTTGACCGGGGCTGGCATCCACCGGTTTCATAGCAGACTGGTCGTCTGTAACTTTCACGATGTCGTGCGATGGAAGAAAGTGAAGCATCCCATCCTGGTCTTGCAATTGCAGCTCGAAATTCGTCCGGTTTCGAGCAAAGCCGCGAAGGGCGCTTCCGTTGCGCAGCGTTACTGTCACGAGGTCATAGCCCGGGGTAATGTTCTTGCTGGGGTTCACCAGCGCCGCGTGAAGTTCATCCTCGGTCAGCCGGCCTCCCACGTCGGAAAGATCCGGCCCGGTATCGGATCCTCGGCCGTGCACCATGTGGCAGCTTCCACAGCCGCCTTTGCCCCAGAAGAACTGGCTCCCGAGTTGCGCATCGCCGGTCACCATCGCCTGAGATGCCGGAGCGTTAAGGGAGTGAATATAGGTTGCGACGGCGTCGATCTGCCGCGCCGGCAGTGCGCCAAACGCGGGCATGCCGGCGGAAGGCACGCCAGAGACGATGAGATTGCGCAATTGGTCGAGCGTGCGTCTGCGCACGTCCGGGTTCCCGGTGAGCTTTGGGGCATGATCGGTTCCCAGGGTGTCGCTTCCGTGACAACCGGAACAATTGCTCGCGTAGACGGCTTGCCCGTCATGAATCACGTTCTGGGAGACCGAAGTATTCTGGCACCACGACAACGCGGGCAGCAAGACGGCAATGGTTGCAGGTGCCAGGGCGATTTTGCGTTGACGCCGGAGCGGCGGATTCGCGTGGCATGATCTCACCGGTCCAATCTCCTCTCGCGGGCCATCATGCCGTCGCCCGCCTTCATTCCGCGTTCTTCAGCAGACCTTTTCCCTTGCCGGCACGGCGTGGAAAGCAGTTGACGAGAATGGAAGCGATGATATATCAGTTCCAATATGCCGTGCAATCGCCATCGGAAGCCATGAATCGGACATCCCGGATCGAGCACGGAAGCTCATCGTCTGATTCCGCCGGCAGTCTAATGGTGAGCCCAGCCCGCTGGCTGATGTTGGCCTTCGCTTTTATAGCCACCGTCATCAACTATCTCGACCGGCAAACCTTGTCCGTTCTCGCTCCGGTCATGCTCGAGCGCTTCCACATTTCTGCCACCACTTACAGCCGCATCATCTTTGCCTTCATGCTGGCGTATACGGTGATGAACGGCGTCTCCGGACCGCTCCTCGATCGTCTGGGAAGCAAAGTCGGCTATGCGCTGACCATTGCCTGGTGGTCGGCGGCGGAGATTCTGCACGCGTTCTCCTCGGGAGCGATCAGCCTGGGTGTGTTTCGCTTTCTTCTTGGCGTTGGAGAAGCGGGCAACTACCCGGCCGGCGTCAAGGTGATTGGAGAGTGGTTTCCTCCTCGGGAGCGCTCGCTTGCCTCGGGAATCTTCAACAGCGGCGCGGCCGTGGGAGCCATGTTGGCGCCCCCACTCCTGGCCTGGACGGTTCTCGAGATGGGATGGCAAGCGTCGTTTGCCATCGTGGGCGTTTTGGGTTTTGTCTGGTTGGCCGCCTGGTTACTTATCTACCGCAACCCGCCGGTGGTTCCAGGAGAAAGGGAATTCGCTCCACCGGGAGTATGGGCCCTGGCTAAGCAGCGGTTTGTCTGGCAGTTCACCTTGTCGAAAGTTTTCGCCGATCCCGTCTGGTATTTCTATACTTTCTGGTTCCCGCAGTATCTGAAAGTGGGGCATGGATTCACCATGAAACAGATCGGCGAGACGGCGTGGATACCGTTCTTCACCGGGGGTATTGGCAACCTCGCCGGAGGATTTCTTTGCAGCGGTTTGCTCCGCCTTGGCCTGGCTCCGCAGATTGCCCGAAGGATTGGTGTCCTCTTCTTCTCGGCCCTGATGGTAGCCGCTGTTCCCGCCGCCATGGTCGAAAGCTCTGCCCTGGCCATCGCGCTCATCTCCACCGCTACGTTTGGCTATTGCGGGGCGTTGGCCAACGTACTTGCCATTCCTCGAGACCTGTTTCCCAAAAACGCCGTGGCGTCGATTTGGGGCCTGGCAAGCATGGGCTCGGGCTTTGGTGGGATGCTCTTCAGCCTGGTGACCGGATGGCTTGTGGACCACTATTCCTTCCGCCCCGTCTTCGTGCTCTTCGGGCTGACTCCGATCGTCGCGGCTCTTCTGGTGTGGTGGCTGCCGCGGCGCGTGGAAACTCCATTGCCGGCGCACGGCTGAACCGGCAATGCGTTTTGGCCAAGCGGAACAACGCTGCCCACTTGGTGATATATCAATGCACTGCTATGCTATGCAAAGAAGCAATCAGTACTGACATGTGGACGGGCACCGAAGGCTACCCCCGCTTTCTGGTTACGTCGAAACAGCGAGGCTGGCTTGAAGAAACCTTCGCTAGTGTCTAACCGGCGCAGACGCCCGGGTGGTGAATCGCTTGCCGCAAGAGCGTATCAGCAGATCCGGGATGAGATCCTGAGAGGCGACCTGGCTATCGGCGACGTGCTTTCGCGAAGAAAGCTTGCCGAGCGCCTCAACATGAGCTTCCTGCCTATCACGGAAGCCATGCAACGCCTGGAAGCGGAAGGGCTGGTGGAAAGCCGGCCGCGTATCGGAACCCGCGTTCGTATCCCCACGGAACAGGATATCCGCAACAGCTATGTGATTCGCGAAGCGCTGGAATCACAGGCGGCCAGATTGTGCGCCGAACATATTACTTCCGCGGATAAGAAGCAGCTTTTTACGAGCGCCAGGCACCTCGATAATCTGCATAAGGTTTCCGGTCCCGAGGCGAAGGATTCGCGCTTCTTATTTTCCGTGCACACCTACCACATGCAGTTCCATATGCGCATTGCAGAACTGGCGCAGTGTCCCGGCCTGACCGATGCCATCGAGAAAGCGCAGGTTCTGGTCTTTAATTGGCTTTACGATACCGCTGCGGATAACAATAAGACGCCGGCGAGGTTCCACCAGACTTTGGCCGAGGCATTGAACTCCGGTGATCCGCTCGTTGCCGACGCCGCGATGCGTGCCCACATTCGTAACAATCTCGAGTGGGTGCTGGAGCGGCTTGCCAGTGCCGAGCACGGTAACAGCTGGCGGCTTAAGAACGGCAGAGGTTAGCCGCGCGGAACGAGCCTCACGCGTTGGCATCCTGCATTTTGAACGTCCAGGCATACTGGCAGGGACGGGAACCCTCGTTTTGCAACTGCTCCGGGATTGCGATCGTGAGGCCGCGTGCTGAGTCGTAACTCCACTGGAGAGGGGTAGGCACGCCCAGCATATCGATATTCGACCCTGGCTTCGGCTTGATGGAGGTGAGCGTAAGTTGTTTGCCCGGCCACGCAAGGGTGTGGGCATACACGATGCGTTTATCCTTCGAGCGTGTGTAGCGAATGCTTTCGCCTTCAGCCCAGAGTGACCCGTCTCTTGCCCGGGTTGCGTAGATTCCTTCACCGTTAACCTTGAGCCATTCCCCAGTGGCCCTCAACTGCCGCGCAGCTTCGGGGTGAAATTGCCCGTGCGCGCTCGGACCGACTCCCACCATGAAACCACCGCCCTTGGCCACCGAATCCACCAGGTTCTGAACGATCCAGCCGGTTCCCTTGTGCTTTGCCGGATCCGGCTCATAGGAAAAG
Organism: Acidobacteriaceae bacterium; assembly: GCA_049800615.1. GTDB lineage: Bacteria > Acidobacteriota > Terriglobia > Terriglobales > Acidobacteriaceae > PALSA-350. Next base: position 17,051 of record JBARKD010000499.1, read on the forward strand.
TCCGAGCCCAACGGGTAAATCACCATCCATGGCACGTCGGAAGTGACGTGTCCCGACGGGACAACCCGCTCCGGCGTATAGTAATCCGCGTAGTTACCAATGCCGCGATTGCGCAGCATCACATTGGGCTGAATTTCCCGAAGCTTGAGAACCGTCTCTCGCATTTGCGGCCAGACCTTCGGACCCCAATGTATGTCCAGGCAAAGCATGTCGATGGTCCCGTAGTTGGTCAGCAGCTCCGTCAATTGCTGACGGTGGCGCTGCACCATGCGGTTAACTTCCGCGGGAGTCGGGTCGGGTACGATGACATACCTGTTTCCCAGGCGCACTTTGCGCTTGGCCCAGAATTCTTCTACCGTGCCATCCGAAGGCCGCCACCCGTAGAGCTCGGGCGAGTCGGGAACCTGAAGTGGATCTTCGCCATAGGGCCGAAAGTCTGCGTCGTACCAGTCGGGATGAGAAAAGTACAGGTCGATTTTGATATTCCGTTTGTGGGCCGCGTTGCACAGTTCCTTGATGATGTCTCTGCGGAATGGCGTTTCCATGATGCTGTACGCAAGATCGCATGACTCGATTTTGGGACCGCCGGGCGCGGTCCAGTTGACCCGCTGGCGCACCCTGGTTCTCGTATCCCACATGGAGAAGCCTTCGTGATGCTTGCTGGTAAAGGCAAACATCTTCAGCCCGCTTTCTGAGAAGAGGCTCATCCACTCCTCGGAGTCGAAGCCCGCTGGATTCCAGGTTTTATAGAGCTCGTTGTACGCCTGGCGATCCTCGAAAGACATGCCGAGAAACGGCCACGACTCGGCACCGCGATGCCAGATGGAATAGATTCCCCAGTGAAGGCGTATGCCAAACTTCATATCCCGGAAGGCCTCGTAGGCGCTGGCGGGAGCCCAGTGATACTCCGGCACCGGCCGGTTCTCCACATACCAATCGCTTTTGAGCATCTGCGGTGGCAATTGATGATCCATGGCGGCGGTATCCGCATGGATGGGTAGTTCGGGCGCGAGTGCCAGTGCGGCGGCGGAAATCAGGAAGTCTCTTCTGTTCATGGCCGCACCATTGATATATCAGTCGGGACGTAATTGTCAAGCCGCTCCCCGGCCTTGCCGGCAGCATTCGCCCTGCGGTCCAGTATGGGAATAGCCGAGGACGAGGTCCGCTAAGGATGTTTCTGGCATAGCAGTACGAAAGCGCCGCGGTAATTCGCAATCTTCCCGTAAAAATGCCCTTGACAGGTCTGATCGCGCTCCCATATTTTCCTACTGCTATATCAAATGTACTGCGGGGCGGCAGGTGCTTGTCCTTGTGGAGGATGCAATGTCAGACACGGTGAGGGCGCGCCGCGGCGTCCGTGGCGCTGTCGTGAAACTCCTGATGGTCTTATTTCTACTCACCTGCATGGTCAACTCGGCAAACGCGCAGACCACGAGCGCAACCGTAGTCGGTACGCTCACCGACTCTTCCGGCGCCCGTATCGCGGGCGGCACAGTGCTGCTGAAGGAACTGGCCACCGGAATCGAGCACACCGCGACAACCGATGCCAATGGTGAATACGTGGCGCCCGATCTAAAGGCGGCGCATTATTCGGTGACATTTTCGATGGCGGGTTTCCGCCCCTTCGTGATGTCGGATGTCGAGTTGCTGGTCGCGCAACGCGCAACCCTCGATGCCACGCTCCAGGTGGGTCAGTCCACGCAGGTCGTTACCGTGGATACCGTGGCCCCGATGATTGACACCACCGTGTCCGAGGTCGGACAGGTGGTCAACACCATCACCATTGAGCACGTGCCCCTGAATGGAAGAAGTTTCTGGCAGCTGACAAACCAGGTGCCCGGCGTCACTTACACTCCGGGCGGCCAGAACACCAACACCGGCGGCAGCACCATCCGTTCCAGCGTCGTGGCTGTGAATGTGAACGGTGGGCCTCCCGACCAGACGGGCTGGATGCTGGATGGCGCTTTCATCACGGAGATGCAGGATGGTGGCACGATGATCCAGCCCGACATCGACGCCCTGCAGGAATTCAAGGTCGAAGGCGCAATGCTTCCCGCCGAATTCGGCCTTACTGCCAACATGGTCAATGTGACCACCAAGAGCGGGACCAATCAGTTCCACGGTACGGTCTTCGAATTTCTGCGCAATTCCGCGATGGACGCAAGGGGCTTTTTCTATGTCCAACCCTTAGGGTCGAATCAGACCAAGGAGCCGCTGCGCAGAAACCAGTATGGATTTACCTTCGGCGGCCCGATCGTCAAAAACAAGGTCTTCTTCTTTACCGACTATGAGCGCACTGGCCTTCTCGAAGGCCTGGATTTCAGCAACGTGGTGCCAACCGCCGCCGAGCGCACCGGCAATTTCTCCGATCTTCTGTCCCTGGCAAAACCGCAGATCATCAATGATCCCCTCACCGGCAAGCCTTTCCCGGGAAATATGATTCCCCCCTCTCGCCTGGCCGCCAATCCACCCGGTGCGTTCTTCGCTGCCTACATGCCCCTTCCAAATCAGCTGCGGGGAACTACTTCTTACAACACGGTGGCGCCTTCCATGACCCAGGCCCTGCAGCGCGGAGATGGGCGCATCGATTGGCAAATCAATGGCAAGAACCAATTGTTCGGCCGCTACTCCATCAATGACAATCAGGAAACCGATCCCAATCAGTTCACCACGCTGGGTCAACAGCCCCTCGAGAGCCGCGGACAAAATGCCACCGCCGCCCTTACTCACATCTGGAATGCAAGGTGGCTTTCCGAAGCACGCGTATCGTACTACCGCAGCATCTTTCACTTTGACGGGATTCTGCAGGGAACCAATTTCAATCAGCAGGCTGGGGTCCAGGGATTCAATGACACGACGTCGATCTTCGGCTTTCCCGAAATCGAGCTCACCAACTACGCGACCTACCTCGGATCGCCCTCGAACCAGCTGCCTAAATCAAACCAGCACAGAAATCTGCAATTCAGCCTCAGCACCACCTATTCTCACGGCAACCACAACATCAAGTTTGGCGGCGATCTTTATCACGAGCGCGCCGGCTTCATCAATGGGTCCAACTCCGTGGGTGTCTTCGACTTCACCGGGATCTATTCCGGCAACGCCTTTGCCGACTTTCTGCTCGGGACTCCCGACAATGTCACCCGCGATTACTACAAGCAACTCAACGGCGACTTTGGCTATTTCATGGCCATGTACATCCAGGACTCTTACCGCCTTACGCCAAGGCTGACACTCAATTTGGGTTTCCGGCTCGAGCGCAATACGTTTTACCAGGGCATCAACGGAGGAAAGAGCGCGTTTGATCCGGCAACGGAGAAAGTAGTCGTTCCATCCAACCTGGCTGCCAACGCGCAGCTCCTCACCCCGCAGTTGCTGACCCTGTTCGCCGACCGGCTGGAATTTACCGATAATCTCCACCTGCCATGGTCGATTCAGCCCGCTGAGTGGGATTACGTTCCGCGCTTTGCCATTGCCTGGAGGCCTCCCGACCTCTCGCATATGACCAGCGTCGTGCGCGCGGGCTATGGGTTATTCCAGCTCTACACCGACATCAATAACATCAATAACGAATTTGCGACCATACCGTTTATTGCCGCAACAACGGTGTTGAATGACCGCCCTCCGGTTGTCCCCACCCGCACCTGGACAGATTTCTTCGAAGGTCAACCCAACGTATCCCCCAATCCAAAACCAGGGCAGCCGTGCTCGTTTGGGTTTGTGGCCAACAGTTGTGCCACTCCGAATATCTGGAATGGTCCTCTCTCCTGGCGAAATCAATATGTGCAGCAGTGGACGGCCGCATTCGAGACCCAGCTCGCGAACCGTGTATCGCTGGATATAACTTACCTGGGCACCAAGACGACGCACCTGCAAACCTCCCTCAGCGCCAATGATCCCCCTCCCGGGCCCGGCGCCGTGCAGGCCCGGCGCCCGCTCTCGCAGTGGGGAGTGAGAATGGCCGACAACAATAATGGCTGGGCCAACTACAACGCTTTGCAGGTGAAGCTCGAGACCCGCTCCTGGCATGACCTGACTCTGCTTGCCGCCTACGCCTACTCGAAATGCATGGACAGCAGCATTAGTGGAACGCTGTATTTCTTCGTCCGGCAGAGGGC